>NZ_JBRREK010000021.1:0-79962 GCF_056760235.1 Stenotrophomonas sp. STEN018 | reverse complement strand
GATGAAATTAGCGCTATGGAACCACCCGATCCCATCCCGAACTCGGAAGTGAAACGTAGCCGCGCCGATGGTAGTGCAGCCTAAGCTGTGCGAGAGTAGGTCATCGTCAGGATTTAAACCAAAAACCCCGCTGCCAAAAGCAGCGGGGTTTTTCTTTGCGCGAAACAGCGGCGCGCTTCTTTTTTTGTGGGAGCGGCGCTGGGTGGCCTAGGGCCATAAGCCGCGAAGCTCGTAGAAACAACGACGTGGAAAGGCTTAAACGAAGCCAAAAGCTGCCCTCATCCCAACCCTTCTCCCGCAGGCGGGAGAAGGGCTAAGGCAACAGCCAGAGCGACTGTAATGACCCACCGATTCCTGCTCAGGTCATGCAGTTAATGTAGCGGCATAGGCCGCGTCTGGGGTCATCATCTTCAGCGCCTGATGTGGCCGCTGTTGGTTGTAGAAGGCGATCCAGTCAGCGATCACCCGCAATGCATGTGTTTGGCTCTCAAAGCGATGCCGATGTACGCATTGCTCCTTCAAGGTCCGTATCACGCGTTCGACCATCCCATTCTGCTGTGGGCAGTGCGGGGTGATGAACTCCTGCTTCAAGCCGTAGCTGCGTACCAGTCGGGTGTAGTCGCGACTGGTGAAGACCAAGCCATTGTCGGAGCGAAGCAGGAAGGGCTCCCGCACTCGCCCCAGTGCGCCGTAGCGCGTGATCAGCGCCTGCTCCAGGGCAGCGGAGGCGGTGCTGGCCCGGCCGGTTCGCGACAGATGCCAGCCCAACAGTTGCCGGGTGTGGCAATCGATCACCAGCGCCAGGCTGAGCCAACCGTCCTTGCCGCCCCATACACGGCACAGGTCCGTGGCCCAGCGCTGATCCGGAAGTTCGGCGCGGGAGACTTTCGCCTCGATGCGTGGGCGTTGTCCCAGTGCCCGCTTGCGGACCTGCCAGCCTTTCAGTTGGAAGATCCGCTGCACCGTGTTCTTGTTCATACCAAGCAGCGCAGCGACCGTGCGATACCCGAACGACGGTTCTGCCTCGATCATCTCCTTGATTGGCTCGGCCAGCTCCGGCTTCACCTTGGCCGGCGCTCGGGAGGGCTTGTAGTACGTCG
This sequence comes from Stenotrophomonas sp. STEN018, assembly GCF_056760235.1. Classification (NCBI taxonomy): domain Bacteria; kingdom Pseudomonadati; phylum Pseudomonadota; class Gammaproteobacteria; order Lysobacterales; family Lysobacteraceae; genus Stenotrophomonas; species Stenotrophomonas sp. STEN018. Next base: position 78,862 of record NZ_JBRREK010000021.1, on the reverse strand, counting down.
TACGGCGGGCCACCTCAAACCAGCGGCACAGCTTGGTCATCGGCACCGCGAAACCATCGTCCTTCAGGCCCTGCTGGACCGAGCGCATCAGCTCTCGTCCTTTCCCAGCAGGGAGGCTAGCTTTTTTCTCGCGCGGATCTCCAGCATCGCCTCGCCGTAGGCTTCCTGCAGGTCTTTGAGCTGGCGTTCGTACTGCTCGCGCACATCCTCAGGCTTGGCTCTCAGTGCGTTCTCCATGCCGCGCTTGCCGTCCTCGACCCAGCTTTCGATCTCGGCTGGGGTCAGGTCGAACTGACGGCTTGCAGCAGCTACCGTCGTCTTGCCCTGGATGATCTCAAGGACCAGCGCTGACTTGCGCCGGGCGGTCCAGCGCTTGATCTCTTCTTCCATCATTTCGCTCATCGGTGTCTCCTTTGGGAAAACTAACACCTGAGCAGGTTTTCAGTGGGTCATTACACGACGGCTACAGCCAAAGCCAAAGCCAAAGCCAAAGCCAAGGCCAAGGCCAAGGCCAAGGCCAAGGCCACAGCCAAAGCCAAAGCCAAAGCCAAGGCCAAAGCCAAAGCCAAAGCCAAAGCGTTGGATACTGCTGGAACTACGAGGAATGCCCCTGCCGAACATGGTTCGGCACTACAGTCAGGCTTTCTGGCGTATCTGCGCGGCAGTTGCCCAACGGGCAGCAATATTCGGTGCGGTGATGCACACCGCCTCATCAGTGACTGTGGTCACTGCACGCTCCAACAGCTGGATATCCGCTTCATGCTGGCGCGCTACATGCGGGTCTTCAAAGAAGATCGCGCGTTGGCAGCGGTGCTCAAGCACACGATCTGCAATCTGCGCATCGCCACCGAGCGGACCGCTCTGGAAACGGTGGATCCATTCCTGATCGCGTGGCCAGCCGCGGCTCCAGGCCATCTCGTTCAGGCGCTGACCGGTGGTGCCGGTACCGATGCGTTGCTCGAACTGCGACAACAGGTCGAAGTGCTCCGAGGCAAAGGCCAGCATCTGCGGCTTGCGCGCATCGTGGGCGATCAGCGCCAGGGTCTGTTTGCTGAAGGCGTGCAGATCATCGGCGTCCGGATCGGGAGCGAAGCCGGCGTGGATGCGCTCCATTTCAATCCAGTCGCGCGCGGTGGCTACCGTGGAGATGAAAGGCTTGCCGTGGATGACGCACTGGCGCTTGAGCGCGATGGCCTCGGGGAACACCGATGAAGGATCGACCGGGTCGATGAAGTAGATCGCGCCATCTAGGGTGCGCTCCGGGGTGCCCATGCCGACCACCTCGGCTACCAGCTTCATCAAGCCGCCTTCGCGGCCGTTGGGGTAGCGCTGAAGTGCGGGGTAGTTCTGCAGCGGATGGGTACTGGCAATGGCGTCGTAGGTGCGGCCAACGGCGTGCAACTCGACGCCAAGTTCGCGGATGCCGCTCTCGCTGGCGCGTAGCCAACGGAACAACGCGGCGTCGGCGCTTTCGTGATGGAGACGGTTTGCGGCCAGACCGATGCGCATTGCTGCTTCTCTTTGTGCGGAGTTTCTGAGTGTAGGGTAGCTGGGTGTCGGCTTGTTGTTGGTGTTGAAGCCAAAGCTAAAAGCCAAAGCTTCCCTCATCCGCCCTTCGGGCACCTTCTCCCGCATGCGGGAGAAGGGAATGCTGCGCTACCGGGTGCGCGGATGGTCCAAAGCCAACAGCCAACAGCCAAAGCCAAAGCCAAAGCCAAAGCCAAAGCCAACAGCCAAAGCCAAAGCCAAAGCCAAAGCCAAAGCCAACAGCCAGAGCCAGAGCCAGAGCCAGAGCCAGAGCCAGAGCCAACAGCCAAAGCTAACAGCCAAAGCTAACAGCCAAAGCTAACAGCCAGAGCCAACAGCCAGAGCCAACCGTCGAGGCGAGAGCCGAGGTAGGGAGCCGAAGCAGCCAGCCGAGGCCGCGAACCCATCGGTGTTCATACAAACAATGCCGAAATAGCCCCTCTCCCGTTTCAACGGGAGAGGGGTAGGGGTGAGGGCGCTCTTGGCGCGGTCCCGTTATGACCGCTTCAACAGTGCAACAATGCTCTCAGCAGCATCACGACCTTCAGCAACAGCCGTCACCACCAGGTCCGCGCCGCGCACCGCGTCACCGCCAGCAAACAGCTTTGCGTTGTGTGTCTGGAACGGCAGGCGCGTAGCACCACCAGCAATGATGCGGCCGTTGCTGCTGGCTTCCACGCCTTGCGACGAGAGCCAATCCGGCAAGGTTGGCGAGAAGCCAAAAGCAATAATCACCACATCCGCTTCCAGCAGCGACTCGCTGCCTTCAATTGCCACTGCATTGCGACGACCATTTGCATCCGGCGCACTCAACTCGGTTTCGACCACGGTCACGCCAATCACTTCATCGTCAGCACCGGCTTCAATTGCCAGCGGTTGGCGGTTGAACAGGAAACGCACACCTTCCTCGCGGGCGTTGGCAACTTCGCGTGCCGAGCCCGGCATATTGGCTTCATCACGACGATACGCGCAGGTCACCTTGGCCGCGCCCAGACGAATCGCGCTGCGTACGCAGTCCATGCCAGTGTCGCCGCCGCCGAGTACCACCACGCGCTTGCCGTTGAGGTCTGGCAACGCGATCTGGTCCTCCCAGCCAGCGATCGGCCGGCCCTGCGGATCGTTGCCGCTGACAATGCGACTGTTCTGCACCAGGAACGGCAGCGCCGGCAGCACGTTCTTCAGGTCCTGACCGATCAGGCCGCCGTCGGTGTAACGGTAGGCGCCGGTGCCGAGGAACACCGCGTCGTAATCGATCTGCAGCTGTTCGATGCTGATGTCGCGGCCGATCTCAACGCCCAAGCGGAACTGCACACCCATGCCTTCGAGGATCTCGCGGCGACGGTCGATCACGCTCTTGTCCAGCTTGAAGCTGGGAATGCCGAACTGCAGCAGGCCACCAATCTGTTCGTAGCGATCGAACACCACGGCTTGTACGCCGGCACGCGCCAGTCGATCAGCGCAGGCCAAACCTGCGGGGCCTGCACCAACGACTGCCACGCGCTTGTCGGTGCTCTCAACTGCATGCAGATCAGGCTTCCAACCGGTGGCCAGCGCGGTATCGACGATGTACTTCTCGACTGCGCCGATGGTGACCGCGCCGAACTCTTCCAGCGTGCAGCTGCCTTCGCACAGGCGATCCTGCGGGCAGACACGGCCGCAGACTTCCGGCAACGGGTTGGTTGAATGGCAGAGCGTCGCCGCTTCGTGGATGCGGTCTTCCTGCACCAATTGCAGCCATTGCGGGATGGCGTTGTGTACCGGACATTTCCAGCTGCAATACGGGTTACCGCAATCCAGGCAGCGCCCGGCCTGGTACTGCGCATCGCCCTTGTCGAATTTGCCGTAGAGCTCGCCCCAATCGCCGGACGTGCGCAATTCCACCGGAATGCGCTGCGGCATGGTGCGGGGCAGATCGAGGAACTGGAAGGCTTGCTTGCGGCTCATGGCGGACTCGTGATGTCTGGGGAGGAGCCCTTCTCCCGCAAGCGGGAGAAGGTGCCCCGAAGGGGCGGATGAGGGGCTTCGAAGCTGCCCTCACCCCAACCCCTCTCCCGCTGGCGGGAGAGGGGCTCAAGCCGTCAAGCGGCGCGACGCAGCGATTCGGCCAGCGACTCGATGCTGGCGGCCTTGGGTTTGACCAACCAGAACTTGCCGACGTAATCGCGGAACTCGTCGAGGATCTGCTGCGCCCAGATGCTGCCGGTCAACTCGCGGTGACGGCTGATCAAGGTGTGCAGATGCTGGCGATGGTTCTCGAAGCCTTCGGTCGAGATGCGGTGGATGTCGATCAGCTCGTGGTTGTAGCGGTCGACGAAATCGCGGTCGACGTCGAGCACATAGGCCAAGCCACCCGTGAAGCCGGCACCGAAGTTCAGGCCGACCTTGCCGAGCACCGCGACCACGCCATCGGTCATGTATTCGCAGCAATGGTCGCCTGCACCTTCAATCACGGCTAGCGCGCCGGAATTGCGCACGCCGAAGCGCTCGCCCGCGCGTCCTGCGGCAAACAGCTCGCCGCCGGTAGCGCCGTACAGGCAGGTGTTGCCGATGATGGCGGTGTTGCGTGCCTCGAAGCGGGCGCCGCGCGGTGGACGTACCACCAGGCGGCCGCCGGCCATGCCCTTGCCGACGTAGTCGTTGGCTTCGCCTTCCACTTCCAGATTCAAACCGCCAACGTTGAACGCGCCGAAGCTCTGCCCGGCAGTGCCGCGGAAGCGCAGGTTCAACGGCGCTTCGCTCATGCCATGGTTGCCGTGCGCGCGGGCGATGGTGCCGGACAGGCGTGTGCCTACGGAGCGGTCGGTGTTGTGGATCAGGAAGCGGTGCTCGCCGCCCTGCTTGTTGGCGATGGCGTCGGCGAGCAGGACATCCATTTGCGTAGCGAGGCTGTCGGGCGACTGGTACAGACGCTGTGCGGCGCAATGCTCACCTTCGTAGTGTGCAGGTGCGAGCAGGCGCGACAGATCAACCTTGACGCCTTCGCGCGGTGATACTTCTAGCTGCTCCAGCAGATCGGTGCGGCCGACGATTTCATCCAGCGAACGCACGCCCAGGTACGACAGCCACTGGCGCACCTCTTCGGCGAGCAGGCGGAAGAAGTTCTCCACGCGCTCTGGCATGCCGGTGAAGTAGCCGCTACGCAGGCGCTCATCCTGGGTGGCCACGCCGGTGGCGCAGTTGTTGAGATGGCAGATGCGCAGATACTTGCAGCCCAGCACGATCATCGGGCCGGTGCCGAAGCCGAAGCTGTCGGCGCCAAGCAGCGCGGCCTTGACCACGTCCAGGCCGGTCTTCAGGCCGCCATCGGTCTGCAGGATGGTGCGGCTGCGCAGGTCGTTGCCGACCAGTGCCTGATGCGATTCGGCCACGCCCAGTTCCCACGGCACGCCGGCATAACGGATCGAGCTGATCGGTGAGGCACCGGTGCCGCCGTCATGGCCGGACACGGTGATCAGATCGGCACCTGCTTTCACTACGCCCGCGGCAATGGTGCCGACGCCCGCATGCGAAACCAGCTTCACCGACACCAGCGCATCCGGATTGACCTGCTTCAAGTCGTAGATCAGCTGCGCCAGATCTTCGATCGAATAGATGTCGTGGTGTGGCGGCGGCGAGATCAGGCCGATGCCGGGCTTGGCGTAACGCAGGCGCGCGATCAGTTCGTTGACCTTGTGGCCAGGCAGCTGGCCACCTTCGCCGGGCTTGGCGCCCTGTGCGACCTTGATCTGCAGCACTTCGGCGTTGACCAGGTATTCGGCGGTGACACCGAAGCGGCCGGAGGCAACCTGCTTGATCTTGGAACGCTTCTCGGTGCCGTAGCGCGCGGGATCTTCGCCGCCTTCGCCGGAGTTGGAACGGCCGCCGAGGCGGTTCATCGCAATCGCCAGCGCTTCATGTGCTTCCGGCGACAACGCGCCCAGTGAAATCGCAGCGGTATCGAAGCGCTTGAACAGCGCCTCGGCCGGTTCCACTTGGTCCAGCGGCACCGGCGTTGCTGCCGGCTTGAGCTGCAGCAGATCGCGCAGCGCCGAGGTCGGGCGCGAATGCACCGCGTCCATGTACTTGCGCCAATCCGCAGCGTCGCCGGTACGCGAGGCACGCTGCAGCGTCATCACCACGTCCGGGTTGTACATGTGGTATTCGCCGCCATGCACGTACTTGAGCAGGCCGCCGACTTCCGGTTCGGCCAGGTCGTTCCAGGCACGCACGGTGAGTTCGCGGGCTTCGGTATCCAGGCGCGCCAGGCCAACGCCGCCGATGCGTGCGGCGGTATCCGGGAAGCACAGTTCAACTACGTCCGGATCGAGGCCGACGATTTCGAACAACTGCGCGCCGCGATAGCTGGCGACGGTACAGATGCCCATCTTCGAGATGATCTTGCTCAGCCCCTTGTAGATGCCCTTGCGATAGCTGCGGCCGATCTGTGAAACCTCACCGCCCTTCTTCAGCAGCAGGATGCCGCGCCGGCCCAGATCGAACAGCGTCTGGTAAGCCAGATACGGATACACCGCGGTCGCACCAAAGCCCAGCAAACAAGCCATATGGTGCGCATCGCGCGCGGTGCCGGTTTCCAGGATCAGATTGACATCGCAGCGCAGGCCAACCTTGGACAGATGGTGGTGCACGGCGCTGGTAGCCAGCAACGCATGCACCATCGGGCGGTCGGCGACCGGGTAACGGTCGGACAGCAACAGCATCACCACGCCATCGCGTGCAGCCTGTTCGCATTCGGCGCAGATGCGTTCGATGCCGGCTTTCAAGCCTTCCTCGACGCTGTAGGACAGGTCGATCAGGCGGTTGCGCTCGACGTACTGGTCCATCTTCAGCAGCTGCCGCAGCTTGCGCTGGCTCAGCACCGGCGAGTTGAGGATGACGTGGTTCACCGTCTCCGCACCGGCATGGAAGATGTTGGTCTCCTTGCCGAGCTGGGTGGTCAGCGACATCGCGCACTCTTCGCGCAGCGGATCGATCGGCGGATTGGTGACCTGGGCGAAGGCCTGGCGGAAGTAGTCGTACAGCGGCCGGGTATGGCGGCTGAGTACGGCGATCGGCGTGTCATCGCCCATCGAGCCGGTGGCTTCCTGGCCGGTTTCGGCCAGTGGCCGCAGCACCTGTTCGAGTTCTTCGGTGGTGAGCTGGAACAGCTTGTGGTAACTGCGCAGCGTCGCCTCGTCGAACGGTTCCTCGGCCAGGGAGGGATCGATCAGCTCGGTCTGCAGATAGGTCACGCCCTGGTGCAGCCACTGCTTGTAGGGCGCACGCGCACGGTTGATGCGGTCGATGGCTTCGGAATCGAGCAGGTCGCCACGCTTGAGGTCGATGGCCATCATCTGGCCCGGGCCGAGCTTGCCCTTGCGCACCACGCGTTCGGTTGGCACTTCCCACACGCCAGCTTCGGAAGCGACCAGGAAGTGGCGATCGGAGGTCAGCATCCAGCGCGCCGGGCGCAGGCCGTTGCGGTCCAGCGTGCAGGCGGCATAGCGGCCGTCGCAGGCGACGATGCCGGCCGGGCCGTCCCACGGCTCGCTGTTCAAACCATAGAACTCGTAGAACGCGGCCAGATCGGCGTCCTTGAATTCCAGCGACTGGGTTGCCGGCGGCACCAGGATGCGCAGCGCCTGGATCAACTCCATGCCGCCGGTCACCATCAGCTCCAGCATGTTGTCCATGCTTTGCGAATCGGAGCCATGCATCGAGATCACCGGGTCGAGCTCGGCGATGTCGAACTTCGGCGTCTTCCACACCTTGCTGCGCGCCTGCGCCCAGTGGCGGTTGCCTTCGATGGTGTTGATCTCGCCGTTGTGGGCGAGCATGCGGAATGGATGGGCCAGCGGCCAGCGCGGCATGGTGTTGGTGGAGAAGCGCTGGTGGAACACCACCACGCTCGATGCCAGTTCGTGGCGCTGCAGGTCCGGGAAGAAGGTGCTCAGCTTGTCTGGCAGCACCATGCCCTTGTAGCTGATGGACTCGGCACTGAGCGTGGTGACGTAGTAGTCGGCCACATCGCGCAGGGTCTGTTCGCTGCGACGGCGCGCCATGAACAGCGCCAGCGCGAATTGTTCGGCACTCTGGTCGATGTCGGCATCGACGAACACCTGTTCGATCTTCGGCAGCGTGTCGCGCGCCAACTGGCCACAGACGCTGTCATCGGTGGGCACTTCACGCCAGCCGCGCGGATGGCAGCCGGCCTTGCGCAGCTGTGCATCCAGTTCGGCGCGACATCGCTGCGCAGCGTCAGCATCGTGCGGCAGGAACACCACGCCAGCGGCGAAGTTGGGGCCGAGCGCGATGCCGGCTTCTTCGGCCAGCTGGCGCAGGAACACCGTGGGCTTGCGCAGCAGCAGGCCACAGCCGTCGCCGGTGAGGCCGTCGGCTGCGACACCACCGCGGTGGGTCATGCGTGACAGGGCGGCGATGGCGGTATCCACCAACAGGCGCGATGGCTGGTCGTCGAGCTGGGCGACCATGCCGAAACCACAGGCGTCGCGTTCGTCTTGCGGGTCGTAAAGCCCTTGCGGGGTGCGGACTGCCATCTGTGCCTCGATGCGATTCAGGTGAGCGGCGACACTCCTGCCCGCTCGCTGAGCACGTCATGCACATCAGATGGATCGCGTCGTGCCGTTGGGGTAAGACCCGACGTACGCCGTTGCGGCGTATACGCCCGACCCAAGCGCCCTCGCGCCCATCCAATGTACGCAACGTGCTCTACCTGGAGCGCACCTTGAGGTCACCGGATGGCTCGACTAAATCACAGTTGCTGCAACGCCGCAATACATCGTTGCGAGCGCAACCAAAGCCTTGCCCAGCAAGGCTTTGGCGATGCCAATTCAGCCGCAGCGCACGCCGCTGACTGTGCCCTTTTCATCCAGTTCGATGTTCAGGCGCTCACCGATGAACTCCATCGTGACCGGTTGGTTGGGCTTGAGCACGCGGACATCGCTGGCACCAGCATCTTCCTTGGCCTGGGCCTGCATGGCCTCGGTATAGGTCTGGCCGACCAGACCCTGCACCTGGCTGGCATCGCAGGCGCCCGGCGGCGGGGTGGCCTCAGCGGGCGCGGCGGCAGCTTGCGCGGCCTGCTGGGATTGGTTCAGTGCCTCATCCTGTTCTTCCGGGGCCGGCTTTGTGCAGGCGCTCACGGCCAGCAGCAGTGCAGCGGTGGCAATCAGGGCGGCGGGGCGGCGCAGGGCGCGCGGCGTCGACGGGAATTGCATCGGAACTCCAAGCTATTGAGGGACGACCCAAGCATATCGCCAAGTGAGGAAGTGTTGACGCTGCGTCGCACCACATTGCGCGATGCTATTGCGGAGCTTTGTCCTCTGGAAATGGTAAAGCGCCAGCTCCGCATTGGCGGGATTGCCACACGCCATTCCGCTGCTGTGCTGCTCAGCGGGTGTGTGGGCTGCATAGCGCGCCGCGCTACCTGCAGCCTCAACTACAACGCAGGGCGGTGATGTTGTTGTAACGGCCCACCTCGATGGTCAGGCGTTCACCACCACTGCTGGCTGGGGTAGCGCCGGCAGCGGTGGTGGCGCTACCGCGCACCACGTTCACCTGCAGGCTGTCGCTGTCCACCCGCGCACGCTCCACCGTTCCTGAAGCTGCTGCCAGGCCGACCGCGCCGCGCACCATGTCGGTATGGCATTGGCCGGAAATGACGCCATCGATGGGTTGAACCTGACTGACCTGGGCGGTACTACAGGCAGTGGCGGCGATGGCGCTGAAACTGGCGATGACCAGCATCCGATACATGGCGGACTCCAAAGCGGGGCGTGCATGCAGGGTGCTGCCGCAGGTGTAAGAGCGGGATGAAGAGCCCCGCCTGCAGCGCGTCTGCTCCCTCCCTTGCACGAAGTGCAGGGGAGGGGTGCTGTTCGCAGGAAAGCCATACAACGAGGACAAGCAACAGCCGAAGCCACCCCCTCCCAGCCTCCCCCTTGGCTGCGCCAAAGGGGAGGGGCCAAAGCAGCGCTTCTCTCGCTGATAATCCACCCAGCAATCAACGCAGGATGATCCGATGTCGCAGCAGGAAAGCTGTCGTGTTCTGGTGTTGGGCGGTTACGGACATTTCGGCGCGCGCATCGTGCGTGCACTGGCCATCACGCCGGGTATCAAGGTGATCGCTGCCGGCCGCAATCCAGCGCAGGCTGCAGCCAATCTGCCGGGCGTGGACCTGGCGACCATCGAACTGTGCAGGCTGGATACCGCTGCGCCTGATTTCGACGCAGAGCTTCGTAATACCGGCGCCGCACTGGTCATCCACACCGCAGGCCCTTTCCAAGGGCAGGGCTACGACGTTGCGCAGGCCTGCCTGCGTGCCGGCATGCACTACATAGATCTGGCCGACGGCCGCGACTTTGTCGCCGACTTCCCACAGCAGCTGCAGGCCTTGGCCGAGCGGACCCAGCGCAGCGCAATCAGCGGCGCGAGCACCTTGCCGGCGCTGTCCAGCGCCGTGGTGGATGCACTCGCACCGCAGTTCGATCAACTGCACAGCATCGACATGGTGATCGCACCGGCTCAGGCCACACCGTTGGGCATGGCGACGGTGCGCGCGGTGTTGTCGTATTGCGGCAGGCCGTTCGAGTGCTGGGTGGATGGCCGCTGGCAGACGCTGATCGGCTGGGCCGATCCGCAGCCGGTGCGCTTCGCCCGCATCGGTCCGCGACTGGCCTCGCCGTGCGATGTGCCCGACCACACGTTGTTGGTGCAGCGCTATCCGGGCGTAGCGACGGTGCGTTTCCGCGCGGCGCTGGAGTTGAAGTTCCTGTCGCGTTGCCTGGCGACGCTGGCCTGGCTGCGTCGGCATGGCCTGCCATTGCCGATGGAAACGCTGGCCGGCGTGTTTGCCCGTGCCGGGCGCTGGTTCGACCGCTTCGGTAGCGATCTTGGCGGCATGCGCATCACCCTGCGTGGCCAACGCGGCGGTCTGCAGCACACCGTGCATTGGGATCTGACCGCGCCAATGCTGCACGGCCCGGAGATCCCCACCCTCGCCGCCGTGCTGCTGGCGCGCCGCTTTGCCCGTGGCGAGGGATTGCCAGTCGGCGCCCATGCTTGTCTCGGCCTGCTCAGCCTGGCCGAGTTCGAAAGCGAGTTCGCACGCTGGCAGATCGATAGCGCGGTCAGCTGAATCATTCAGCCTAGCGGCGGTCAGGGTGCCATCCGGGCTATTGACTACAAATGTAGGCAGGCCTACCGTGGCGACAAATGTAGTCACGGAGACGGCCATGCGCCGCAAGACCATCGGGGACCAGGAACTGGCCCTGCTGCAGTACATCGGAGAGAACGAACCCACCAGCGTCGGCGAGGTAGCCGCGCGCTTTGGTGAGGCCCGCGGGCTGGCCCGTTCCACCGTGCTGACGATGATGGAGCGCCTGCGTAGCAAGGGCTATCTTCAGCGCGAGCAGGACGAGGGCGTGTATCGGTACAGCTCCACTGCCGAACAGCAGGAAGTGGTCAACGGCGCGGTCGGCAGCTTCGTCGAGAAAACCCTGCAGGGTTCGATCTCGCCGTTCGTGGCGTGGATGTCGGAGAAGGCCGAGGTCAGCGACAACGAACTGGCCGAACTGGAAGCGCTGGTCAGCAAGCTGCAGTCGCAGCGCCGGGAGGATTGAGCCATGTCGATGACGCTTGAGTTGTTGGGCAGCCGCTTGTTGGCGACCAGCGTGCAGACCGCGCTGCTGGCGGGGCTGGTGTGGTTGCTATGCCGTTACGTGCGACGCCTGCCGGCCAGCACCCAATGCGCGCTGTGGTGGCTGGTGGCCTTGCAGGCGGTGGTTGGCCTGTTCTGGGTATCGCCGCTGGAGTTGCCGCTGCTGCCTGCCGTCGATGCTGCGCCGATGGTGGTGCAGGCAGCAGCGAGCGCTGCACCGGTGACAACGGCACCTGTGACAGCCGCACCGCTCATCGTGATGCAGCCTTTGCCTGCGGACAGCAGCTGGTCGTGGAGCCTGATGCTGATGGCGATGTGGGCCGCCGGTGTACTGGTGATGGCCATGCGCACCGCGCTGGCGTATCGCGGCAGTCGCGCCCTGCTTCGCGTCGCGCAGCCCTGCCACGATCACAAGCTCAACGCGGCGCTCGCGCTGGCCGCTGAAGCACACGGCCTGCGCCGCGCACCACGACTGATGCTCAGCAATGCGATCGATTCGCCGCAGTTGATTGGTCCATGGCGTCCGGTCTTGCTGCTGCCAGCGCGTGGACTGCAGCGTATGGGCGATGACCAGCTCGACATGGCCTTGACCCATGAACTGGTGCATCTGCAACGCCATGACCTGTGGCTGGGTCTGGTGCCTGCACTCGCCCAGCACCTGTTTTTCTTCCACCCGGTGGTGCATCTGGCCGTTCGCGAATATGCGATAGCCCGCGAAGCAGCGGTGGATGCCGCGGTGGTCGCCGGTGACCGGCACTGCCGCCAACACTATGGACGCCTGCTGTTGCAGTTGGGCGTTGCTCCCCGGCCCGGCGCTGGTTTGGCCAGCGCGTCGCCGACCTTCCTAAGCCTCAAGCGGAGATTGCTCATGTTGCAGGACACGTCTTCCTTCCCGCGCGTCGGTGCGGCCTTGATCATTGCTGCCGTCGCGCTGGTCGGCGTGGCACCGCTGCGTCTGGTGGCGATGCCGGTACCGCCTGTGCCCCCAGCACCACTGGCACCACCGGCACCTTTGGTTGCACCCGTCGCGCCGATTGCACCGACCGCACCGGTTGCACGTTCGGTGACACGCACGGTAATTGCCGGTACTGCTGTAGCAGCCGCGCCGCCAGCGCCGCCGGCACCACCGGCGCTGGTGGTGCCACCCGCACCGCCGGCGGCTCCGCCAGCGCCCGCAGCACCATTGCGTACGCAAGGCGTGATCCACCTCTCCAACAACCAGAACGCCGATGGTTATGTGCTGATCAGGGGCAACCACAATGTCATGAATGGCACCGTCGCTGATCTGCGCGAAGCCAAGAAGCTGGACGACGGCAAGGGCGTGCTGCTGGTACGCCGTGATGGCAAACGCTATGTGGTGCGTGATGCGGCCACCTTGTCGCGCTTTGAGCAGCTGTATGCCGAAAGCGTGCGTCTGGGTGATGCGCAGGGCCGTCTGGGTGATCGTCAGGGGGCGCTGGGTGACCGTCAGGGGCAGATCGGTGAGCGCATGGGCGAGATCGGCGCACGGATGGGTGAACTGGCGAGTGAGCAGGCGGAGCTGGCACTGAGTTCGGGTGAACGTACCGCTGCACAACGCCGCGCATCTGAAGAGGCACGGCGCAAGCTTGACCAGGCCCGCGAGGAAATGGAGAACCCGGCGATGCGTGCGGAGATGGAAAGCCTGGCTGCACAGCAGAGGGAATTGGGCAAGCAGCAGGCTGAGTTGGGCCGGCAGCAGGCGGCGGTCAGTGCCAAGGCCAATCGTGATGCGGAGCAGCTGATCCGTGAGGCGATCAGCAGTGGGGTTGCGCGGCCGCTTGGTGGGTGATGTTCTGGGAGGGTTTGCTGGGCTGGGCTTTAGAGCTACAGCAAAAGCACCCCTCCCCAGCCCTCCCCTTCGCCTACGGCGAAAGGGAGGGGGCCAAGCTCTGCTCCCTCCCTTTGGCGCAGCCAAGGGGAGGGTTGGGGAGGGGGAAGCTCTTCAAGCAGAGTCTGACGAGCTACTGAAACTCAGCGCGCAGCTTCCAAAGCCAATTCGGCCCGCTCATCCGCTTCCGCCTGCACCAAGCGCATGAACAGCAGCGCCAAAGTCACCACGTCCTGATGGTTATGCTCGCCAACACGACGCAGGTTGCGCGCGCTGCCACCGCGTAGATAACTCAACCACGCCGCAGGCGCTTCCGAACCCGGCAAGTCATCCTCGCGCGCGATCAGCAGCAACTGTCGCTCGATGGTCGCCAAGCGACAGTTCTCCCAGGTGCCGCGATAGCGGCGGCGGGTGGGGAACAGCAGGTCCACATGATCCAGCGCCGAAATCGGATCGCCACGCCGCGCCAAGCGGTAGCGCGTTTTCAACAGCGGTGCGTCGTAACAGCGGCCGTTGTAGCTGGACAGCACTGTGCTCGGTGACAACCAGCTGGCGAACAATTCCAGCATCGTGCTCTCCGCGCCCATCGTCGACATCAGCAGCTGGCGCACGCGCAGGCCTTCGCCGCGCGCTGCGTCGTGATGCCAGTCGGCGGCGCCGATCATGAAGGCACGGGTGCCGGTGCCGCCGGCCAGGCCGGTGGTTTCGGTGTCGAAGAACAACAGGTCCTGCGGGGCGACGGTTTCTTCTGGGCGCTTGCTGAAAGCCAGTGATAGTGGCTGCGTTGGTATCGCCTGCGGGATGAAGGCTTCGATCAGATGCAGGCCGGGTGCGATTTCGGTGCCGGGCAGATCGCGATCAACCGGGCCACGTTCGACTGGCTGCGCCGGTGCGATGGCGCGATTGCGTGTAGCCAGCAAACGTCGCAACGCAGCCCCATCCTGCGCAACAGCGGGCTTGTGCTGGATCTGATCGACCCAACCGAACACGGAAGACTGCTGCCCCTGTTCTTGTGGGAGCGGGGGGGGGGGGGGGGGCGGGCGCCGCCCCCCGCCCCGCCGCCCCCGCCCCCCCCCCCCTCTTGCCCCCCGCGCCGCGCGCGGGGCGGGCCCCCCCCCCCCCCCGCCCCCACAACAGGCATGGGACCGGCGGGCACCGCAGGCGGCGCCGTCGCCAGCCCCGCCTGTTTGCGCAGGGCTTTCAGTTTGTCCAGGCTGATGCTCATGGCAGCAGATCGAGTGCCTCGTCCACGACGATGGTTGGCACTTGATCGCAACGCTCGGCCGAGAGCAGCGACAACACGGTCAATGCCAATGAACGTGGTGTTGGTCCTTTCTCTTCTTCCTGTGCAGCCAATACCGGACCAACACAGGCCGGGCAGCCGGCATTGCAGTCGCAACGCTCCACCAGTTCCAAGGCGCGCTGCACAAGCTCGCCCTGACGCTGCCACAGCGGTTCGCTCAGGCCCACGCCACCGGGGAAGTTGTCGTACAGGTACACCGTGGGCACGAAACTCTGCATCAGCTCCACCGTGGCTTCGCCGGCTTCATTGCCACGCAGCTGGCCACGGCCGGTCTGGTCGGCAACCGCAAACCAGGCGCCGTCGCCATTGCCAACGGCCTTCTGCAGATCACGCGCATCAGCCATCACCGCGACGGTGGCGACGATGTGCAGTGCATAAGCGGCGCCGAGGAAACCATCCAGCGCATCCTGTTTCTGCGCGAAGCTGCGCAGCAGCGTGGCCTGCGGCAGCTGCCACCACACCGAAGTGGTGTGCAGCTCCTGGTCGGGCAGGTTGACCGGCCCGTAGCCGATGTTCTCGTGCGTGTAGTAGCGGATCTTCTTGTAGCCGGCGACGCGGCGCACCACATGCACTTCGCCATGATGCGAATCACCGCGGCCCGCACCATCCCCGTCAAAGCGATCCAGCACCTTCAGCTTGGTGTAGTCGATGCTGTCGGTGTAGTAATCCACATGCGTGCGGGTGACATAGGCCTTGCGGCCGT
Source organism: Stenotrophomonas sp. STEN018 (assembly GCF_056760235.1). Taxonomy (NCBI): domain Bacteria; kingdom Pseudomonadati; phylum Pseudomonadota; class Gammaproteobacteria; order Lysobacterales; family Lysobacteraceae; genus Stenotrophomonas; species Stenotrophomonas sp. STEN018. Next base: position 63,825 of record NZ_JBRREK010000021.1, on the reverse strand, counting down.
CCCAGTCCAGCCGCTCAACTTGATACGGCGTGCTCTGCACCATGTGGATGGCGCCTTCGTACAGGGTCAGCGCAGCGGCGGAGTAATCCACCTCGGCGATGATCTGCTGCTTGCCGTCGCTGCGGTCCACCACCACGAAGTTGCCGTCGGCTACCGCGCGCAGGCTAACTGCGTTGGCGGGGTAGCTGTCGGCGATCCACTCCCAGCGGTCACCTTCCTGATGCACCACTTCGGTCTCGGCCAGTGCCTGCAGGAACACCAGCGGATCGATCGGCCCGAACGGTTCGCCGGCCAGGAAGGGCAGCTCGAACGCGGCGCAGCGGATGTGGTCGAACAGGATCAGCGGCTGGTCAGGCGAGATGCGTGCGTGCTCGGGGGTGGCATTGGCGAAGAAATCCGGATGCCGCACCACGTACTGATCCAGTGGCTGGCTGCTGGCCACCATCACACCCAATGCCGCCTGTTGGCGGCGACCGGCACGGCCGAAGCGCTGCCACGTCGCCGCAACGCTGCCGGGGTAGCCATTGAGGATGACCACGTCGAGCGCGCCGATATCCACGCCAAGCTCCAGCGCCGAGGTACTGACGATGCCGTCGATATTGCCGGCACGCATCGCCCGTTCCACCTCGCGGCGCTCGGTCGGCAGATAACCGCCGCGATAGGCGCGGATACGTGCCGGCTTGCGCGGGTCGTTGTCGAAGATGTCCTTCAGGTACTTGGTCAGCACTTCGACCATCAAGCGCGTCTGTGCGAATACCAGCGTCTTCAAGCCGCTCTTGATCGCGATGCGGGCGATGCGGTTGGCCTGCGAACGTGCCGATGCGCGCAAGCCCAGATCCGGATTGATCACCGGCGGGTTCCACAGCAGCACGTGCTTGGGCCCGGTCGGTGCGCCGGATTCGGTGATCGCATGCACCTTCTCTTCCACCAGCGCCTCGGCGTGCGCATGCGGGTTGCCGATGGTGGCCGAGCACAGGATGAACTGCGGTTGCACGCCATAGAACGCGCAGATGCGCTTGAGCCGGCGGATCACATTGGTGACATGGCTGCCGAACACACCGCGGTAGGTGTGGATCTCGTCGATCACCACATAGCGCAGATTCTCGAAGAACTGCGCCCACTTGGTGTGATGCGGCAGGATCGCCTGATGCAGCATGTCCGGGTTGCTGACCACGATGTCGCCATGCAGGCGAATCGCCTGCCGCGCATCGCCGGGCGTGTCGCCATCGAAGGTGAACGCCTTGACCCCAAGATCGCCGGCGCGGTTGAGCTCCAGCAGCTCGGCCACCTGGTCCTGTGCCAATGCCTTGGTCGGGAACAGATACAGCGCCTTGGCATTGCCCTGCATCGCCGCACTTACCACCGGCAGGGTGTAGCACAGCGACTTGCCGGAGGCGGTGGGGGTGACGATGGCGACATGCTCACCGCGCTGGGTGGCATCCCAGGCCTCGGCCTGATGTGAGTACAGCTGCTCGATGCCGCGCGCCTTCAATGCGGCTTTCAGCGCATCCGGCACGTCATCGGGAATCGGCGCATAGCTGCCTTCGCGGCCGGGGATGGTGAAGCTGCCAGTGACCCGGTCCTTGTAGCGCCGGGCCAGGCGCTGGCCGAGCAGCGAGCCGTCCCGCGAGGGCAGCCCATCGGTGGTTGCCAGCGCCCGTTCGCTGGCTTCGGTGCGGGGAGCGAGGGAAAACGCCATGCACGCAACTGCCGATCAAAGAACATCATGGAAGCATAGCGCCGTCTCATCTGCTGAGACGGCGCTATGGCCGGGCCGGTAGGGCTTCAGAACAGCAGCGGCTGGCCCGGCGGCGGACGCTTGCGCAGGTCCTCGGCCAACGCCTCGCGCCGGCGCTTCGCATTACGGATGCCGATGATCAGCCGAGGCAACTGGCTGCCAAGCAAGGCCAGGCTGAGCAGCAGGAGCAGGGTGCCGCCGATGGCCGAAGGCGTTTTGCCGGGGACGTCGTCCAATGCCGACAATTCCAGACGCAGGCTTCCATTGTCCTTTGTCACACCGATGACGCGGGCGTTCACCTCGAACGGTGATTCGCTACCGAGTAGCTGCTGGGTGCGTGCCCATTGCGCAACCAGTCCGTTTGAACCATCGTCATCCGTTGCGTCGTAGTCACTGCTGGCGTGGGCACCATCCGAGGAAAGGTCCAGAAAGCTCTGGTCCAATACCAACACCACGCCGTTGCGCTCCTGGTTAGGAATCTGCGCGCTCTGCTGTGCCAGGGCTTTGGCGACATTCTCCGAGGCGAAGCCGCGGGTGAGGTCGCGAATGCCGCGAACGTCTCCTGTGGTGAGTTCAATGAAATTGATACCAGGCGGAAGATCTGCAAGTTTGCGCAGCTCCACTGCAAGTGCGGGCCAGTCATCTAGTGATCGAGCACCGTCCTCGTCGTTGACCTCAAGCTGCAAAGTGCGGGCCAAGGACATCTTCAAGTCATCGCACTCAAAAGACGCGGTGGGGCATGCGGCTTCCACCAGATCGACCAGCGTATGCAGTCCGCTTACTTCGAGTACGGAGGGCTGTGCGCCAAGAGAATAGCCACTGGACCCTGCCAGCATGGCAGCGAGCATCGCCCGCGAGGTGGAGACTTGCGTCTGCAGGTAGCCGCCTGAATATAACGACTCCATAGTCGGATCGATTGAGGGCGGGCCGATCTGCAAGGGGCTGCTGCCCCAGTACATCTGCTCGCAGTCGGCGGAGGCGATCAACTCGCCGGAGCCGTCGCGTTGCAGAGACGGCGCACAAAAACCGCGGCCTGAGGTTCGCAGCGTGTCGCCACTGGATGGCGGATTCTTCAGCAACGATTGTGCGCTTGTATCCTGGCGTACCGTGCCGGGCATGATTGCGGCGATGCTGGTTTTCAGCTCTGAGACCAGTCCGTCATTGCCCGCCAGCGCCAGCATCAGCCCAAACAGACCGACCAAAGTCAACAACAGCGGCGTGCGCCAGCGGGCTTCGGGAAAGCGTTTCTGTTCGTCTTCCAACGACCAGCCGTTACCCATCCCAAGCACCCGCCCATCGCCGCGGTCGACTTCGATCTCAACCGGCTCACCGGAGGTGATGCGGCCGCTGTTGCGCCAATGATCGGGCAGTTGCAGTTTCAGGCTGTCGCCGAGCAGCGCATGGGTGTTGACCACGGAGGCGTTGTTGGCAGCGCGCTGGGTGAACATCAACAATGGACCACGAGCGCGATCAATCCTGCGCCTTGGACGAGGATCTGCGCGGGGGCGGTGCAGCATCAACACGATGCCGGCAACCACACATGCCAGCCCGCCGATGATGAACATCGTCTGCGCAATAAGCCCCAGCCGGCACGCGCCAAGCCACAGCAGAATCACCGCCGCAAGCCAGACCAGAGCCATCGACTTCTTCCACCGCCGCTGCAGGAGCAACTGCGCCTCGACTGGGGTTTCGGTGCGTTCAAGCACCCATTCCACCTCTTGCTGAGCAGGGGCAACTGCGACAGTGGCCGGGTTGGTCTCATCGACGCTGTCGGCCAGCTCGGACGCAGGTGCGGCGTTCGTTGCTGGCGTGGTGGCAGTAACGCCAGCTGCGGCGCGCTGCCGGCCCGAGACCACGTCGAAGCCATTTAATGTGACGACGATGGCGATGTTGCCGGAGATGACCACTTCGGCATCGTTGTCGGTGTCCAGAAATGCCGCCGCGTCGTAGGGCAGCAACACGGTCACATCACTGATGGTGTCGTGCATGGTAGTGCCGCTGTTGATGCTCACCCCATGCTGGCGGTAAGGCCCTCTCAGGCTGCGAACCTCCGGCTGGAACAGCAGCTTTTCCGCTACCTTCAGCGGCTCCAGTGCCGCCACTTCCTGCTCGGTAAGTGGGCGCGTGATCGGCGCCCTGCGCAACACCTGCAAGGCATCGTGGTTGTTCGAGCGCCTTGACTGGTAGATCAGATAGCTGACCAAGGCAAAGCCAAGCAGAATCAGCTTCACAACAATATAGAAGCTCATGAATGCAACCTCTGCACGGTTGCAGCACTGCTGAACAGCGCATACGCGCCTGCCATCCTGGCCATCGTTCCTCCCATGAACTGATCGGCGAAATCCGTTTTTGTACTGCTGTCAGGGACTGTAATCAGCCACTGTGTCGATAAATGTGAATAGACATCATGTGTGCCCAGCCGCCCACCACGAAATTTGAAGGTGGCGTCGGTAAAATCCAATGGCTCGGGACGTTCATGATAGGACGGGTAAGAATGCGGCGATATAGGTCGATGCTGGTACTGCTGGGGAGCTTGGTATGCCTCACCGGGCAGGCACAGCAAGTGCCTGCACCACCGGCTGCGGGGGCGTCGGGTCCGCTTGAGGCGGCCAGTCCGACGGGTCAGGTCGCCCAGTCGCCTGTCGAGGCGGGCAACGTCACCACCCTGGGCGAAGTACGCGCAATCAAGCCCGAAGATGACGAGCCGCTGGACCTGTACCGCTTCAAGAACCCGGTCCAGGCCGCGCCCAACCGTTTCAGCAAGAACTGGAGCGAGCCGCCGACGCCCGAGCAGGTCGGCATGAGCGGCGGTTACGTGATGATGGGCATCGTTTACGGCATTACGAAGGCCGCGCAGGGGCTGAACAAGATCACCGGCGGCCCTGACCAGATCCAATCGGCCATCGCCCGGCCGCCGCCGGAGCTGACCGAGCAGGAGCAACAGCGGGCCGCCGAATACTGTGCGATCAATGGCTGCACCGCACCCGCGCGCTGAGTGTGGGCTGTTCCCAGCGTGGCGGTTGGCCGGGCCGGAGCGCCGTCAAGCCGCGCGATATCGGCCGGTTCCGATTAAAGTAGCGCCCATGGATAACCAACAGATTCCCGGCGGCCTGCTCATTGCCATCGAAGGCATTGATGGCGCTGGCAAGACCACGCTTGCTCACACCTTGGCCCAGCACCTGCGCGCAGCAGGGGCACAGGTGGTACTGGGCAAGGAACCGACCAATGGCCCCTGGGGCACGCGCCTGCGCGCTACCGCCGCCACCGGCCGGCTGAGCCCGGAGCAGGAGGTCGAATACCTGCTGCACGACCGCCGCCAGCACGTGGAAGAGGTCATCGTCCCGGCCCTGGCCCGTGGCGAGGTCGTCATCCTCGACCGCTACTTCCCGTCGATGGTGGCCTACCAGGGCGCCGCCGGCCTGCCGTTGGACGAGATGCTGCAGGCCAACGATTTCGCGCCGCGCCCGAATTTGCTGCTATTGCTGGATTTGCAGCCGGAGCAGGGCCTGGAGCGCATCCGCGCCCGTGGCGACAAGCCCAACCACTTCGAGACCGCGCAGAACCTCGAGCGCTGCCGGTTGATCTTCCAGCAGCTGGAACTGCCCAACAAGCAGGTCATCGACGCCAGCCAGAACGAGGCCGAAGTGTTGCGTGATGCGCATGCGGCGATTGCCGCGGCGCTCGCGCTGCGCGTGGGTGAACATGGCGCGCAGCTGCTGCAGAACGTGCAGGGTTTGGAGCTGTAGAAGGCTGTTGCAGCTGGCGCTGCCCGCATCCCACCTTGTGGGAGCGGCGTCAGCCGCGAAGCTGAGGTTGTTGAAGCGCAGGCAGCGTGTGCCATCTGTTGATGTACGTGCTTCGCGGCTTACGCCGCTCCCACAAACAACCAAAGCCTCCGGTTTGTTGCTCTTGGCATCCAATAAGCACATGACTTCTTCGCCTCAACGTCCGCGCACCAAGCCCGCTGTTACACCGGAACAGCCGCTGCTGCATCCCCGTAACCGCCACCAGGGCCGCTATGATCTGGTGCGGCTGGTCGCGGCGAATCCTGCCTTGCGTGCGCACCTGATCCGCACCCCGGCCGGCACTGACAGCATCGATTTCAGCAACCCGGCGGCTGTGCGCGAACTCAACCGCGCGCTGCTCGCCAGCGACTACGGCATCCAGCATTGGGATATTCCGGATGGTTACCTGTGCCCGCCGGTGCCGGGGCGCGTGGACTATGTGCACGGCTTGGCTGATCTGCTGGCTGCAGACAGCAACGGCGTGATACCGCGTGGCCCCACAGTGCGCGCGCTGGATATCGGTGTTGGCGCCAATTGCATCTATCCGTTGCTGGGCCAGGCCGAATACGGCTGGCGCTTCCTCGGCAGTGATATCGATGCGGATGCACTGCAGGCTGCCGATGCCAATGTGCAGGCCAATGGGCTGGGCCAGATCATCGAGCTGCGCCAGCAGCATGCGCGCGGCAACCTGTTCGCTGGCCTGCTGCAGGCCGATGAGCGTTTCCATCTGACCCTGTGCAACCCGCCGTTCCATGCCTCGGCCAAGGAGGCGGCACAGGGCAGCCAGCGCAAGCTGCGCAACCTTGGTGGCGCGCAAGCACGCACCAGCAAGGTGCCAGCGCTCAACTTCGGCGGCCAGGCCAACGAACTCTGGTGCACCGGTGGTGAAGCGTCGTTCCTGCGCCGGATGATCCGCGAGAGCGTGGATATCCAGAGTCAGGTGCTGTGGTTCAGTTCGCTGGTGGCCAAGAGCGAGCACCTGGCCGATATCCACAAGCAGTTGGCTAAGGTCGGTGCTGCCGAGGTGCGTGAGGTGGCGATGGCGCAGGGCAACAAGCAGAGCCGCTTTGTTGCCTGGAGCTTCCATTCAGCGGTTGCACGCAAGGGCTGGATGCAGGCAATGCAGGCCTAGGCCGGGTTCAAGCGGACACGCCGGCCATTACCGCGTACATCACCACAAAGTTCACCAGGAAAAAATAGATGCCGCCGATGAAGCTGTAGCGCAGCAGCGTCAGAATCGGGTTGCCACCATATACGCGCTGCTGCATCCAGAACAGGTAGACCGGCACCGCAAGCCACAGCAGCACATACAGCCAGATGCAGATCGAACTGACCACCGCGTTGCCGATCGCGCCGCTGATGCCGGCGATGAGGAAGGTGGTCAACAGCACCAACATCAGCCAGCAGTGGCTGTACAACGCCACCACCAGATGCTCCAGGTAGCCCATCGGCCGCCGCATGATGTAAGCGAGGCGCAACACCAGCGCGAAGATCGGCATCAGGAAGAACAGTGCACCGGGCAGTGAGGTCAGGATGGCCTGCACATACAGATCGGTCTTGCTGCCCATGCGGTCGACGTTGGCTTGCCCATTGGCCAGGCGACGGTTGAGCCAGTTGCTGACGAACTTCGGCCAGCCGTCGAGCACGATCGGGTTGGTCTCCGGGTCCCAGGGCTTGCCATTGATCGGGATGTTGACGAAGACGGCTTTGTTCCCAGTGCTGGCTTGCGCTGCAGCTTCGCCGGCACGCGCCAGCGCCGGGTCCGTTGTGCTGCCAGCAGAAGGCTGGGCCTTTGCTTCGAGCTCGGCGCTGCGCTGCGCAGCCGACGTATTGATCGCTGCCATGGCAAGGGCAAGCGCTGGCGCCGCCGCAGGGTTGGTCTTTTGTTTCTGTTCCATCTGCGCCACCTGGGCGGCGCGCACGGCTTCCACCTCGGCTACGGTCTGCGCCTGGGCGAAGGCTGGATCGGCACTGTTGCCAGTGCCGAAGTCGTCGGCGTGCAGGGTCAGCTTGCCGACGAAGAAGGTGAACAGTGTGAGGATGACGAACAACCGCAGCGGCTGCACATAGCCGACGCGCTGGCCCTTGAGGAAATTCACGGCGATCCGGCCCGGCACCAGCAGATCGCGCAGCGTGCGGAAAATGCGCCCATCCAGATGCCAGAACGATTCGAACACCTCTTCGACCGCATGCCCGAAGTTCTTCAACGGGTTATGCGCCGACTGCCCGCAGCCATGGCAGTAGTGGCCCTGCAGCGGCGTGCGGCAGTTCTCGCAGGCACCGTGTTCGGAAGTGGAATGCACGGCTTCGGTCTGGCTCATGGCTGGCGCGGCGGGCTGCGGTTGGAAGCCGCCTACGATAGCTGGGTTTGTCGGCTCTGTTCAGTGTCCGTTACAAAAAACACTCGCCGAAGTAGAGCCCCTCTCCCGTTTACGGGGGAGGGGTTGGGGTGGGGGGAAGCTCTTGGCACGTAGACCCAAAGGCCAAACCACCCAACTCAAGATCCCCGCACCTTCCGGTGCCACAACGCATTGACGATCACCCAGCGCCCATCAAACCGCCCCATCTGCAGGTGATCAATGAACCAAGGGCTCTCCAGCCGCACTGTGGAGATGTCCTGAACCCACCTGCAGCACCGTCACCGTCCGCTGCCATTGCTCGCGCGGCGTCTTCAGCGCGCCCTCGCGGGTGAAACGGATCAACTCATCCGAGCTCATCCGGCCCAAGCCCAGGGTTTCATTCGGATTGGCAACGAGATTGCGCTTGGCCAGATCCCGATGCAGCGCCCGCGTCACCCGTACGACATCGCCTTCCAGCTGGCCGTCCATGTAGTCGTAAGCGGTCGCCTCGATGGCCCGCAGGATGGCCGCGTCCGGGGGGCTGCCACGGCGTTGCCGGCGACGCAGAGCATTCCCACAACAAACACGCGTAGCGCAGCTGACAGCATGGCCGGTTCCTGATGGGTGGTGGCTGGGGAATCGTGGCAGTTACAGCTGGGGAGGCATTGGATGGGAAGTCATTGGCCGTCCTGCTGAAGTTGCATCGGAGGTAACTGGCTGAATGTGTTCAGTTCAAAGATGTGGTTTGGCAAACAGGCAATGCTGGGCGAAGATCCAAAACAGGGCGGAAGGGGAATTGCAGGGAATGCGGATAGAAACTATTGCGACGCTGGCGTCGGTAGAGAACCGGCGCATCAACTACGTGTTGGTTGATCACGAGAACGTCCAGCCGACCGATCTGAATCTGCTTGATCGTGAGGATGTCCGTCTCTGGGTGTTTGTGGGCGCGGCGCAGACCAAACTGTCTTCCGAACTGGCAATCCAGATGCAGGTCATGCGCGAGCGCGCCGACTATGTGCGGATATCTGGCAATGGTTCCAACGCCTTGGACTTTCATATCGCCTTCCATATCGGCCAGTTGGCAGCAGTCGATCCACGTGGGTTCTTCCACATCATCTCCAAAGACACTGGATTTGATCCTCTGGTGCAGCATTTGAAGACGAAGAAGATCCTTGCATGCCGTTCGGCAGCGGTTGGCGACATGCCGCTGTTCAAGCCTGTGCTTGCCGATACTTCGGTCGTCCCAGCGGCAAAGGCTGCTGTGAAAAAAACTGCGAAGGCTGTAACGATCGTAGTTGAGAAAGCGGCACCTTCAGCGAAGAAGGTCGTGGTTGCCGCGCCCAAGAAAGCTGTGCAGGCGAAGGCGATGACCGCTGCAGAAAAGCTCGCTCGAATGAACGAGGTACTGACAAAAGCGAAAAGCGGAAGGCCGGGATCCTTGGCAGCCCTGAAGAAACATATCGCGGCACACTTCCAGAACAATATCGACAGCCAAGAGGTCGACATGCTTATCGCTGGCCTGAAGAAAGTGGGCACGGTGAAGGTTGTCGGTACCAAGGTGGTTTTCAGCTGACTTACGCTTCGAGGGCTCCATTTCTATTGGATGTTTGTGGCTTGGAAAGCTCCTGCCGAGCATGGCTCGGCACTACAGGGGAAAAAGCAGAACGCCACGCATTGCGTGGCGTTCTGCTTTCAACAATTGCTACAAGCCATCAAGGCATTACGGGCGGCGCATACGCCAGCGTCGCACCCAGTGCCCACAACAGCAGCAGCACCAGCGGGGTGTGCACCAGCAGCTGCACGAAGGTGAAGCCGATCAGGTCGCGCGCCTTCAGGCCGAGCACGCCGAGCAGCGGCAGCATGTAGAACGGGTTGATCAGGTTGGGCAGGGCTTCGGCGGCGTTGTAGATCTGCACCGACCAGCCGAGGTGGTAGTGCAGGTCGTTGGCTACCTGCATCACGTACGGGGCTTCGATGATCCACTTGCCGCCGCCGGAGGGGATGAAGAAGCCCAGCACCGCCGAGTAGCTGCCCATCAGCAGCGCGTAGGTGTCGTGGCTGGCGATCTGGGTGAAGAAGGTGGAGATGATGTGGGCCACGCTATGGCCTTCGCTGCCGTTGACCGTGGTCATGATGGCGGCGATGGAGCCGTACAGCGGGAACTGGATCAGCACGCCGGTGGTTGATGGCACCGCACGCGAGACCGCATCGAGAAAGCTGCGCGGGCGCCAATGCAGCAACGCACCAGCCATCAGGAACAGCAGGTTGTAGGTGTTCAAGCCGGAGATCGCCTGGATCGCCGGTTTGGTGCTGAACTCGTGGATCAACCAACCCGCGGCCAGGGCGACCAGCAACAGGATCAGCAGCGGGCTGTGCTCCAGCCATTCGCCGGGGCGGGTCGGCTTGGTTTTGACTGGTGCCGCATCGCTCATGACATCGACGCCGCAATCGGCCGCATCGCGCGCCGAGTTGGCTGTCGGTGCGGTGACATAGGAAATGATCAGCGACACCACCACCAATGCGGCCAGCAATACGCCGGACTGCCACAGGAAGATGGTTTCGGTGAAAGGAATGACGCCGGTGATCGACAGGATGGACGGCGGCAGGCTGGCCGGGTTGGCCTGCAACTGTGCGGCCGATGATGACAGCCCCAAGGCCCAAACCGCACCCAGGCCGAGATACGCCGCGGCACCGGCGGCGCGGTAATCCATCTTCAATTCACTGCGGCGGGCCAGGGCGCGCACCAGCAGGCCGGCGAATACCAGGCTCAGGCCCCAGTTCAACAACGATGCGGTCATCGACACGATGGCGACCAGCGCGACTGCGCTGCGGCCGTTCTTTGGCACGCGGGCCAACCGATCAATCAAGCGCGAGGCCGGGCCGGAAGACGCCACCACATAACCGCCGATCACCACGAAGGCCATCTGCATGGTGAAGGGGATCAGGCTCCAGAAGCCGTCACCGAAGGCCTTGGCGGTGTCGGTAGGCGCGGCGCCAATGGACAGTGCGGCCAGCGAGACCGCGGCCAGGGCGAGGGCGGCGAACACCCAGGAATCGGGGAACCAGCGTTCGGCGAAATTCGCACAGCGGATCGCGAAGCGCGCCGAGGCGGTGTCTTGGGTGGTGGGCTGCATGGGGCGGATACCGTGGGTAAACAACCGGGCGACGGTAGCGCGGCAGCGGTGATGGGTGGAACTGGACCTTTGGATAGTGATGCGTATTCATGCAGGAAGTCACCATCGGCACGATGCCTGTTGAGTTCCTGGATGCCGCAACATGAAGCCCTCGCGCCTCTCCCTCTCCGTATGCCGGAGAGGGAGGGGGGCGTTACCCGCTTACTCGGCAGCGTCGTAGGAGAACTGGATACCAGCGGTACCACCGGTGCTGATGAACAGCTCCATGAACTGTTTGGCGGTGTCGGCGCGGTTCCAGTCGCGCTGCAGTTCGCAGAACAGCTGCGGCACGCTGATCATCTTGCCGCCCGCCTGCTCGATGCGGCGCAATGCCGCATCGTGCGCGGCCAGCGAGGTGCCGCCCACGGCATCCACCGGTACATACACGTCATAGCCTTCGCGCAGTGCGTCCAGCGCCGGGAAGGTGAGGCAGGCCTCGGTCCACAGTGCAGTCATGATCAGCTTCTTGCGGCCGGTGGCTTCCACGGCCTTGCGGAACTCCACGTCCTCCCAGGAGTTGATGGTGGTGCGGTCGTAGGTGGGCTCATCCTTCAGCACGCGGCGCAGCTGCGGGATCGGCGGGTGGTTCAGGCCGGTCTTCACGTTGACCGTGGAGTGCACGATCGGCAGGCCGTAGACCTTGCCGGCCTTGGCCACGCCGACGATGTTGTTGACCAGCAGCTGGCGGTCCATCGAGGCGATGGAGTTCACCTGTACCGGCTGGTAGTCGATGACGATCAGTGCCGCGTTTTCCGGGGTCAGCAGGTCGTCGCGCTTGGGGTCACGCTTGGTTTCACTGGTCATGGCGAATTTCCTTTCTGGGGTGCTGAAGGCGCAGCACGCGCGTGGGCATCGCGCCGCACATGGCGGCGGGGTAAACGGGGGACTTGCTTGACGAGGTCCATGAAGTACGCCGCTTCCGTGCGCTCGACGGCATCGGCGTGGTGCGTTTCGAAGTACTTGATGTGGGGGCCATGGTGATGGTGCTTTTCGCGCTGCTCATGGCTGGCCCAGTGCTCGACGAAGATGAAGCGGCGAGGGTCGCCAGGTCGCGATCCGGCTCAGCTGCGCTGCGAATCCAGCTGCTCGTGGTTGCTCACCACTTCCTGCGCCTTGCTATAGCTCTCGATCAGCAACTGGTAGTTGGGGAAGATGTTGGTGTACGCCTGCGCCCACTCGGCGGCGTCTTCGCGGTTCCAGGTCTTCTGCAGTTCAGAGGCGACCGCAGCCACATCGATGACCACGACGCCGGCCTGCATCATCCGCGCCAAGGTGATTTCCTGTGCCTGCTTGGAATAAGTACCGGAGGCATCAATCACCGCGAACACCTGGTAGCCATCGGCCACCGCCGCAATCGACGGGAACGCCATGCACACGCTGGTGATGGTGCCGGCGATGATCAGTTGCTGCTTGCCGGTGTCCTTCACTGCCTGCACGAAATCCGGGTTGTCCCAGGCGTTGATTTCACCTTTGCGTGCCACGTATTTCGCGTGCGGCGCGTTCTGGTGGATCTCCGGAATCAGCGGGCCATTCGGCCCCTGCGGTACCGAGGCGGTGGTGATCACCGGGATCTTCGCCAGCGAGGCAAGTTTGGCCAACGTCGATGCCAAGCGCCGCAGCGTGGTGAACGGCATGTCGTGCACGGTCTGGAACAGGCCGCTCTGGTGATCGATCAACAGCATCGCGACGTTGTCCGGATCGATGACGGGTTTCGCGCCGTTGAAGTTGGCAACTTGAGGGAAGGAATACATGGCGAGACTCTCTTGGTCTGGATGACATCGCAGCGTGCTCAGAGCAGCGGTGCGGGGAAGAGATGACCGGGATGGGCCCTGTCATCGGGGACTACGCTGTTGTTTGCTTGGTACTGACTTCGTTCGCCCTCACCCCAACCCCTCTCCCGCAGACGGGAGAGGGGCTTGAGCGTTACGCTGCGATCTGGCCGAAGCGGCCGGAGTTGAAGTCATCCATCGCCTGACGGATTTCTTCCTGCGTGTTCATCACGAACGGGCCGTAGCCGGCGATGGGCTCGTCGATCGGTTCACCGGCCAGTACCAGCACGGTGGCGTCGGCATTGGCTTCCAGTTCCACCTCACCGGCAGCGCGGTCGAACAGCACCAGCTGGCCTTCGCGGGCAAGCTGGCTGCCGTTGAGCAACACGGTGCCGTGCATGACCACCATCGCCACGGTGTGGCCTTCGGCGAACTGCAAGGTGGTGTGCTTGTCACGCGACAGGCGCAGGTCCCACACGTCCATCGGTGTATGCGTGCGGGCCGGGCCACGCTGGCCGCCGAACTCACCGGCAATCACCCGTACCTTGCCGGCGTCATCGGCCAGCGGCACCACCGGAATGTCGGCATTGCTGATGTTCTGGTAGCCAGGTGCCGACATCTTGTCCTTGGCCGGCAGGTTGACCCACAGCTGCACCATCTCCAGCTTGCCACCGCGCTGGGTGAAGGCTTCGGAGTGGAACTCCTCATGCAGGATGCCGGAGGCAGCGGTCATCCACTGCACGTCACCCGGGCCGATCTCGCCACCGGCGCCGGTGGAATCGCGGTGCGCCACTTCGCCTTCATAGACGATGGTGACGGTCTCGAAACCACGGTGCGGATGCTGGCCGACGCCGCGCGGGCTGGTGGTGGGGCTGAACTCGGCCGGGCCGGCATGGTCCAGCAGCAGGAACGGACTGAGCTGGCGGCCGTGGGTGTTGTACGAAAACAACGAACGGACCGGGAAGCCATCACCAACCCAGTGCGGGCGGGGCGCGCTGTACAGGCCACTGATCTTCTTCATCTGTCTGCTCCTTGGGCGGCGCGGTGTGCGCCGGCGTTGGAGAAAAGATTAGATTTGGAACAATCACGCCGGTAGATGGCAAAAAATGGTCTGATAGTCCTATTTTGTGAACGCTGGAGCCGCAATGCAGGACCTGAACGACCTGTACTACTTTGCCAAAGTGGTCGAGCACGGCGGCTTTGCCCCGGCCGGGCGCGCGCTGGGCGAGCCCAAATCCAAGCTGAGCCGGCGTATCGCCCTGCTGGAGGAGCGATTGGGCGTGCGCCTGATCCAGCGTTCCACCCGTCACTTCTCGGTCACCGAGGTCGGCCAGACCTTCTACGCGCATTGCCGGGCGATGCTGGTGGAGGCCGAGGCTGCGGCCGAATCCATCGAACTGACCCGCTCGCAGCCGCGTGGCGTGGTGCGGGTGAGCTGCCCGACCATGCTGCTGGATTTCCGGGTGGCGGCGATGGTGGCTGATTTCATGGCGCACTGCCCGGATGTGGAAGTGCATCTGGACGCCACCAATCGCCGCGTCGATGTCATCGCCGAGGGCGTGGATGTGGCCATCCGGGTGCGTCCGCCGCCGCTGGAAGACAGCGAGCTGGTGCTGAAGGTGTTGGCCGAGCGCACCCAGTGCCTGGTGGCTGCACCGTCATTGCTTGAGACGCATGGGCATTCGCATGGTCCCGCCGATCTGCATCTATTGCCCAGCGTTGCCTTGGGTGTGCCGCAGGGTGAACACGTCTGGCGTTTGATCGGCCCGGATGGCGCGACCGCCGAAGTACCGCATCATCCGCGTTTGATCACCCGCGGCATGGTGGCGCTGCGTGCTGCGGCACTGGCGGGTGTCGGCGCGGCGCAGCTGCCGACGATGATCGTGCGCGATGCATTGGAGGCAGGGCAATTGGTTAATGTTGCGCCGGACTGGGCGCCGCCGAAGGAAATCATCCATGCGGTGTTTCCTTCCAGACGCGGCTTATTGCCGTCGGTGCGTTTGTTCATCGACCATCTTGCGGCGTCCTTCGCTGCGCTGGATGAATCCTGAGCGAAGCACCTGAGGTGATGCGCTGGTCACGGCAATTGAACGGTGCTTTGGCAACAATGCCCGTTCTCGCACAAATGGAGTTGCTGCATGCGTGTTGCTGCTGTGTCATTGGCTTGTCTCACCGTATTGGTTGCCGCCTGCGGGCGTACCCCGTCAACCGATCAGGCGTCCACACCCGCATCATCCAGCAGCTCCGAGGCTGCGCAGGTACAGCCGGCTGCTGAAGTGCTCACCGCTGGCAGCATCGAATTCCCGGTGATACCCGCCATCATGGTGCCAAGCATCATCGGCAGCGGCCCGGCGCAGAAGCGCCTTGAGCTGTCGATGCAATCGCTGATCGATCCGGTCGCCGGCATCAGCGTGCGCCCGGCCAACTGCACCACCGATGGTGGCCTGGTCAATGAAAGCGGCTTCACCAACGTCGATGCACAGGGCAACCTTGAGCGCGTTGGCGAGCAAGGCGTGTTCAACATCGGCGCCAATGGCAGTGGCCAGGCGGTGACCGGTGACGGCGTGGTGGAAGTGAAGCCGGACGGTAGCGGTAGCGTGGTCAACGGGGCAGGCACGTTCGAGGTGAATGCCGACGGCTCCGGCACCTATGTGGGGGCGCACGGCAATATCGAGCTGGACGGCAAGGGTGCCGGCAGCTGGGTGGGCGCCTTTGGCACCATCGAGAACCATGGTGATGGCTCGGGTAGCTGGGTAGGCGGTGATGGCAACATCGAGATCAATGCCGATGGCTCCGGCAAGTGGATTGGTGGCCCCGAAGGCATCGTTGAGAACCGCGGTGATGGCACCGGCACCATCGGCGCGGTCCCGCGCGAAGTGAAGATGGCGCCACTGCCGCCGTTGCCGCCGGCCGGCAGGTTCCCACTGCTGGACAAGTTCAAGCCGTCGGGTGCGCCGTGCGGCTACGTCATCACCCTCAACGACAAGGTGCTGTTCGATTTCGACAAGGACGTCATCCGCCCGGATGCCGGCAAGGTGTTGGATGTGTTGGCAACGGCCTTGGGTAAAGTGCCGTCGAGCGCGATGGAGATCCGTGGCCATACCGATGCCAAGGGCAGCGACGACTACAACCAGGCGCTGTCTGAGCGTCGCGCGCAGGCCGTACTTGCGGCATTGCGCGAACGTGGCAGCGCCACGGATGCGGCTGCACATGGCTATGGCGAATCGCAGCCGGTTGCACCGAATGAGGTCAACGGCAAGGACAACCCAAGCGGTAGGCAGCTGAATCGGCGTGTGGAGATATTCGTCCGCACGTAAACCCGCGCTTTGTTTGTGGGAGCGGCGTAAGCCGCGAAGCCACTGCTCCCACCGAAGCAGCAGGTAGCCAGATCCAAACCGAACCAGCAGCAATTGCCACGAATGCCAGAACCGCAGGCATTCGTGGCTTCGCGGCTGACGCCGCTCCCACAAAACCCAGCAGATGACCATCGGCCCGTGTCATGCAGCGCAGGCTTGTCGCATCATGGCCCTCTCAGACAAACGAGAGGTTGGTGATGCATGTGTTCCGTCCTGCAGTACTGGGGTTGGCCCTGATGGCCGCCATGGGTTTGGCCAACGCGGCGCCGGAGGTGGCTGACGTGGACGCGCGCGGTGTGAAGATCAGCGAAGCCGCGTATCCGGGCACCATTCGCCTCGAAGTCGACGCCACCGACCTGGGCCAGCGCGTATTCAAGGTGCGGCAGACGGTGCCGGTGCAGCCGGGCCTGCAGCGCTTCCATTACCCGGCCTGGTTGCCGGGCAGCCATTCGCCCAGCGGCCAGATCGAGAAGCTGGCGGGCTTGGTCATCAATGCCAATGGCCAGCGCCTTGAATGGGTGCGCGACCCGCTCGATGTCTACACCTTCAACGTGCAGGTGCCCGAAGGCGTCAATGAGCTGCGCATGGACTTCCAGTTCCTCAGTCCCACCGATTCGGCCCAGGGCCGCACGGTGATGACGCCGAACATGCTCAACCTGCAGTGGAACGCGATGCTGCTGTACCCGGCCGGTCACGCCGCGCATGCCATCACCTACCAGGCCAGTGCGCGTTACCCACAGGGTTGGGACGCAGCCAGCGCGTTGACGGTGGCCAGTCGCAACGGCGACACCGTCAACTACGAACAGACCAACTTGGAAATCCTGGTTGACTCGCCGGTGTTCGCCGGCCGCTACCACCGCATGTTCGATCTGGCCCCGGCCGGCACCCGCCCGGTGCGCTTGAACGTGTTTGCCGACCGGGCAAAGGATCTGGAAGCCAAACCCGAGCACATCGAACAACACCGCGCGCTGGTGACCCAGGCACGCAAGCTGTTCGGTGCCGAGCATTACGACCATTACGATTTCCTGTTCGCAGTGACCAACCAGCTTGGCGGCATCGGCCTGGAGCACCAGCGTTCCAGCGAGAACAGCGAAGACCGCGATTACTTCAGCGGCTGGGATGCCAAGATCGGCAGCAGCGATCTGCTTGGCCATGAGTACACCCATTCCTGGGACGGCAAGTACCGCCGCCCGGCCGATCTGGCCACACTGAACTACAACGTGCCGATGCAGGGCAGTCTGCTGTGGGTGTATGAAGGGCAGACCCAGTACTGGGGCAATGTGCTGACCGCGCGCGCTGGTATCCGCCCGCAGGACGCCTCACGTGATGCGCTGGCAATAGTTGCTGCGACTTACGCGGACAATCGTCCCGGTCTGGAATGGCGCTCGCTGGGCGACACCACCAACGATCCGGTGATCGCGCGGCGCAAGCCCAAGCCCTATCGCGGCTACCAGATGAGTGAGGACTACTACCAGGGCGGGCAGATGCTGTGGCTGGAAGCTGACGTGCGCTTGCGCACGCTCAGTGGCGGCAAGCGCAGCCTGGATGATTTCGCCAAGGCCTTCTTCGGGCAGAACGACGGTCAGTGGGAACGTCCGGATACCTATACCTACGACGACGTCGCCGCGACCTTGGAGCAGGTGCAGCCGACTGGTGACTGGTCGCAGTTCCTGCGCGATCGCCTCGAACGCAAAACCGGCCTGGTTGGCGGCATTGAAGCGGCTGGCTGGAAGCTGGTCTACAAGGACAAGCCCAGTGCTTACTTCAAGTCGATGATGAAGGGCCGCGGTGCCAACTTCATCTACTCGCTGGGTGTTTCCTTGAGCCCGGCCGGTTACGTCAACGAAGTGCGCTGGGACAGTGCCGCGTTCAACGCGGGCATTGGCACCGGCATGCAGGTGCTGGCGGTGAACGACCTGCAATACAGCTCCGACGAACTGGAGGAAGCCGTACGCGCAGCCAAGGACAGCAAGCAGCCGGTGCGACTGTTGGTGAAGGAAGTGGATGTCTACCGCACGCTGAGCATCGATTACCACGACGGCCTGCGTTACCCCACGCTGGAGCGGATTGAAGGCAGCAGCGACTACCTGACCCCGATTTTCACCGCCCGCAAATAACAGAGCCAATGTAGTGCCGAGCCATGCTCGGCAGGGGCCTTACCAGCAAGATCAAAAGCGCCCCCTCATCCGCCCCTTCGGGGCACCTTCTCCCGCAAGCGGGAGAAGGGAAATGGTCAAGGCCAAGATCGCCGGTAGTGCCGAGCCATGCTCGGCAGAGGCCTTACCGGCAAGATCAAAAGCGCCCCCTCATCCCAACCCTTCTCCCGCAAGCGGGAGAAGGGCTAAAGCAACGGCAAGGGCCAAAGCCAAGGCGAAAAGCAAAAGCCCAAGCCAAAAGCCCAAAGCCAACCGAACAACCGCCGGTAGTGCCGAGCCATGCTCGGCAGGAGCTTCACCGATAAAGCCCCAGCGCAGCATGGCTACGTTCTACAGATGAGGCCGCTGACACCGCGCCAACGGTCCCACTCGCAGATCAATTCGCAATCTGCACATCATCGATATACACGTTGAGGTCATACGCGGTATCAGCGTGGTAAATCCAGATCGCATCAAGCGTGACGCTGCCGCCGGTAATCGTGCCGTCACCATTCACCCACGCATTCCACTGCGCTGCATCGCTCAACGGCCACGACACGTAGGTCCAGGTGTCGGCCGCAATCGCCTTGCTGGTCGAACGCTCGGTACCGTCGCTGTCATCGATGCCAACGGCGACAGTAGTACCAGAGCCACCACTCCACACCCAGAAACCGATCACACCATTGGCGCGTGTCAACGCGGTGTTGCTGGCCGGAGCGCCGCTGCCCGACAACAAGCGGACTGCCCAATCAGCGCTGCTGGCGGTATCGTCCTTCAACAGGACGCGCAGCGAACAGCTGCCATTCTTCTGCGTGGTGCAATCTCGCGTGGCGGTGGATGCGGTGCTGATGCCGCCGGTGCTTCCGGAGTAGCTCGGGCTGGTATCAAAGTGGCCGACGCTGCTCTCGAAGCGATCCAAATACGTGATCGTGCCGCCGCTGCCGGGATTCAACAGGCCGTAGTACTTCGACCAGTTCCAGTTGATGCCCGGGTCGGTATGCGTCTGGCCACTGTAATGCTGGTGGCCTTTGATCTTGACGCTGGTGGCCAGCACGTTGATGCCGCTGCTGGATGCACCGCTATAGGCGCTGGCACAGCTGATCGCGCTGTACGTGGCGCAGAAGCTGCGCACCAGCGCTGCAGACGCGTCGTACATGGCATTGGTATACCAGGAGCTGTTGTCGACATAGCCCTCATGTTCGATGCCCAGGGTGTAGCTGTTCTGGCTGCCTACGTGCCAGGCGGTGTCGGCATTGCGCACCATCTGCGTCACCTGGCCATCGGAGGAGCGGATCACGTAGTGCGCACTGACCTGCGCCGATGCGTTCTTGAACCAGGAGATGGTGCCGGCGTAGCTGCCCTGGGTGGTGTGAATGGTCACCGCGCTGACTGCGGCGGAGCGCGATGTGGCGTAGTTGGAAGTGGAGGCCGCACTCCAGATTGCGGGGCCATAGTCGGTGCTCTGGATGCTGGCATCCAGTGACGGACTGGCGAGGCCGCTGGCCGCAATGGCGCCGCGTGTCTGCAGGGTTTCGCTGGTTGGGTCGATGCGAAACGCGTCGGTCTCTACCCGGTCCCTGCTGATGTCCAAACGCACCATCGGCGCGCGCAGCGTGACCAGTTGCGGCGCATCGAAGGCCTGTTCCCAGGTGATCGCGCGTTCGGGCACGACGATGCCACGGTCATTTATGCCGCGGTCCTGCGCCAACAACACGTCATAGGCAAAACTGGTACGTGCGTAGTCGTCGACTGCGCTGCGTGCGGCCACACCCGCGGTGCGTGGTGCGTAGCCGGCGTAGCGCATGAGGGCAGGGCGGATCGCCTCGGGCTCAGGTGCGCCCGAGGCGCGAACGTTGGGATAATCCTGGCGAATCTGTGCGTCCAGCAGCGCAGCGGCAGCAAGGATGTTGGTGGCAGCATCAGTACGCACTGCAGTGGTGGAGACACCAAGCAGTTTGGCGGCTTCGCCAACCTGATCTTCAAACCCGCCACCGGCGTACAAACCCATCACTCCCCAGGAGGGCGGCATGCGCAGGTGTGCATCATTCTGGTCGTGCGCGTCGGGCCGCAGCGGTGACCAGCGGCTTTGTACAAAGGCCAGCGATTCCAGCGTGCCACGCGGGATTCCGGGGTAGCGGCGATAGGCTTGCTGGAAGTAGCGCGCATACATCGCCCGCAAGGGCAGCATGCGTGCTTCCTCCATCTTCAACTGCATGTCCAGCACCTGTTCGTTGTCAACGACGGGTGCTTTGATGGTGGTCTGAGCGAAAGCGGGAACAACTACGGCACTGGTGATGACGGCAGACAGCAACACGGCGGTATGACGGTGCATCATCGGTAGGACCCCCAAGCTTGGAACCCCCTGCGTGTGTGGTTCTACCGCAGCGACTTTGTCCGCGGGTGAAGGTGATGCTCAATCAGTGATGGGGTTCAAGGAGTTGCTGGGTTGGTTGCATGTGGATACGGCTGGCAGCAAGACGCAGCCCTTCGTTTCCTGCCGCAAAGGGAGCGGTAGGAAGAGGTGTGCAATTGACGTTTCCTTCGCTGCGGCGTGAACCACGCACCAGACCAACTCAGCCTTGCACGGCGGCGCGACCAGGCCGCCTACGCTCCAGCCACCAAAGCAGCGAAGCAACCGGTACAAACCCTAGCAGCCAAGGCCACCGCGGTCCCGGAATTGGTAACGGCTCCGAGCGCGCAGCAACGCCACCCAACGCAAACGTCGCATCACGCATCCGCTGCGTATGCAGCGCAACCGCCTTGCCCGGGTCCAACAACAAGATGCTGCCCTGCTGACTGCCCGCTTCAACCCGGTGCCAACCGGCGCTCTGCGGCCACGCCGCAACGCAGTTGTTGGCCGAAGAGTCCGGCAGCAGCTCGGTACGACCGCCATCCTCGGCGACCATCTGTACTGGGGCAGCCAAGCCGCACAGACTCACACGCTCGCCACTCCACGCCCACGCGGGCAGCTGCATCCTTGCGGCCCCCCCGAGCGGTCGTGCAAGGCTTGCCAACACCGTGCTCCAGAGTTCGGCGTGCGCGTCGGCATGGCCAGCCAGTACCAGGGTGTAGCTGTCAGTGATCGGCAGTACGCCGATGCGGCCGAGTCCAAGTGCACGCCAGCCACCTATCGCGCTGCCATCGCTTGCCTGCAACAAGGGCACTACATCGTTGCCTCCGAGCTCAAGGTTGAAGCGTTCGACTGCGAGCGGGGTCTTGTTCTGCTCAGCATTCATCACCGTGCGCAGGGTTGCCTGTTTGGTTTGGTCGCCAGCACGCGCTTCAAGCCCCCATTCGCGCAATGCGCGGCGCGCGCCGCCATCCAGCGCGCCGCCGGTGCGGACCAGGACGCCCAGTCCGCCCCGCACTGCGTCGGCAACGGCTGCGCGCTGTGCGGTAGACAAGCCAGCGAGGCGGCGCTCGTCCAACAGCAGTAGATCCAGATGCGCAAGACTGGCGGCATCCAATGCTGCAGGCGCATCGCCCAGCTGCAGGCCGCCACCGATCAACATGCTGGTCTGCAGCTTGGCACCGATATCAGTGCCCCAGCGTTGCAGGTACTTCAGTTCGGGTCCGGGAGCACCAGCCAAAATTCGTATCGTCGGCGCGGTGATGGCACGCACGCGTACCGGCACCGGCAGCTGGTCCAGCACCTTGCCGCTGCCATCGAGCACGCGCAGCGCGAAGCTGACATCGCCGGGATCACGGGCGCTGGCATTCAGTGCTACGCGTCCCGTCGTATCCGGGTTGGCGATATCTGCGCGATGGCCGGCAGGGTCCAGCAGTTCCACGCGCACATCGGGCATGCCCTGTACGCGGCTGTAAACAGTGAAGGCAGCACCGGGCGCGAGTAGCGGCGGTGCCTGCAACTCGACCAGACCACGCGGTGCCTTACTGGGCAGGAAACGCAACGGCGGTAGTGCGATATCGCGGTCACGCGCGGGCAGGCCTTGGCCGATGATCACCAGTTCGCGCGTGCCCGGATGCTGGCGCAGCGCAGTGGCCAGATCCGGTACAGCTTCCGCGGACGCCAATGCTGGTGCTTCAGGCAGTCGCACGTAGTTTGCCGCGGGCACGGCCGCCAACTCGGCTGCGCTCGTCCCCGCTGTAGCGATGACCAAGGTGCCGGCGTGTCCCGGACGCGATGGCGGTTGCAGGGTGAAGTACAGCAACACGCCAGCCACAAACTGCAGCAACAGCAATGCGGCAAAGCGTGGTGCGCGTGGCCGTGGTGAAAGCGCGAAGCGCAGGCTGCCCAGCAGCACCGCCAGTGCGATCAATACAAGGGGGAGCCAGGCCATCATCGTGCTGGCTCCTGTGGTGCCGACAGTGCTTCAAGGTAGCGACGACCACTGGCATCGGCTGCATTGCGGCGTGCGGGTGGGCCTTCAGCGCGACGCAGTGCCGGCCATAGCTGTGCACGCAGTTCGTTCCGACATGTGCGGCAGTCGGGCTGCTGTCGTAGTGCGTCGATCGCAGCAACGACATCCAGTGAGTCCGGTACAGCGTTGGGATGTGCGTCCAGCCAACGCGACAAGGCATCAAGGTCCACTATGTCGTCGCTGGATGCCAATGCGTGCCATGCGTTGGCGACATCGGCATCACCTGCAGGGCGTGCGCTCAGCTGTACAGCGCGATTGCCAAGACCCTCGCGCTTGCCGGTCATGCGCCGGGCCATGTCGATCGGCGGCAGCTCGCTGCCCACGCGGGCCAGATAGATGCGCTCGGCCTGTTGTACCTGTTTGATGAAAGCCAGCGCCTTGTAGGCGTAGGGCAGGGCTTGATCGGGATGGCCTTGGCGCAGGTGGCCTTCGGATTGCCACATCTGGTCGAGCGCGGACTTGAGGATGGCGCGGGTTTGCGGATCGAGCAGGGTGGTGGCTTCGGCGTGGTCGTGGGTATGACCGTACTCGGACAGCACGTCGGTGGCGCTACCGAACACCGGTGCGCTCGTGGCATCGCTGCCGGTGCTGCCGCCATGGTCATGGCCGTCATCATCGGCGTGATCGGCATGTGCATCGGCGCTGGCTGCATCGCTGGTAGGCAGGTCACCTGTAGGCGGTGCCTTTGCACCACCTTCGGCTTCCTCGCCGAGGAACTGGCCGTAGCGCAGGCGCAGGATGCGCTGGTCCACGCCGATGGCATCGGAGCGCTTGATGAAGGTGTCCGCATCTAAACTGCCACGCTGCTTGAGCAGGGCTTCGGCGTCGATGATGATCTGCCGCTGGCTGCGGAAGTAGGCGGGCATCACCTTCTTGATCGTGGCTTCCAGATCGCTGGCTTGCACCTGCTGCTCGCTGGGCAGGCGCAGGATCAGGCTGGCGCTGCGTGCTTCCTGCGGCTGCGGGTTGCGGTTGTCACGCACGGTCAGCCGCGCGACTACTTCATCGCCTGGCTCCAGGCCTAGTGCAGCCAAGTCAGCGCTGTAGGCAAAGCGTCGCGCCGTCGCCGGGCCGCTGCCGCTCAGCGTTAGTTGGCGTTGCTGGAAGCTGATGTTCTCGCCGCTGCCCTTTGCCGTGGTGATATCCAGCGTCGCGGCGCTGTTCACGCCGAAATCGTCGCTGGCTTCAAAACGCAGCTGCCACGAGCGCTGGCGTGGTGCGGCTTGACTGAGAGTCTGCGCCGGCTCGATCACTTTGACTTGTGGCGGGCGATCAACCACCACGTCGAGACGATAAGCGCGCCCGGTAGGTGCCATCGCCGGTGCGGTATGGATGCGATACAGACCCGCACGCTGCAACACCTCGCTGCCGCGCCAGTAGTCGCCGTCACGCTGCAGTGCCAGCCGGCGGCCATCGTGGAATTGCAGCCACGCTTGTTGCGGCTGTGGTGCGAACTGCAGGCGCCACTGTAGGCGGCTGCCTTGCAGGGCGCGTGCATCGAGTTTGTCGCTGGACGTCGCTGCCTGGCCGCTGTACGCCGGGGGCGTGACCTGCAGCCAGCTGCCACGTAGTACGGGCGCGCTGTTCGCCGCAACGCTGGTAGTCGGGCTTCCATCAGCGGTAGCTGGTGCGTTGCCCGCACCGTGCGGCCACAGCAGCGCAGCAGCTGCCATCAGCACTGCAGCCAACAGGCATAGCAGCAGTTGTTGCCAAGGCCAGCGAGGACGCAGGTCAGGCGGATTGCTTTGCAGGCGCTGTTCGACTTGGTGGCGCTGGCGTTGTTGTAGCGGGTTGAGCGTTTGGGCAGCGGCGAACAGCAGATCAGCGCTGTCCTCAAAGCGCGGATGATCATTCAGACGTGCGATCAGCCAGTGCGCGTCCAGCCGCCGCGCACGCCAGACCGCGATGCCGGCAACAACCAGCAAGGCAAGTGTGCCGACCATGTAGCCAGCATCGAAGCCGAGCACGCGCGTGGCCAGCAAGCCGACCGCAAGGGCCAGGGGCAGGCCGCCGAACAAGGCAATCAGCAACGTACGGCGACGCGCGGTGCGCAACAGGCTGTGCGCGTTCATGCCTGGCCTCGTCGGCGCGGTGCGCTGGCCAGCCAGCGCTCCAGCAGGAACAGCAGGGCGATTGCCAACAGCAACCAATGGCTCAGCTCGGTTGCAGGCCGTGCGTACGGCGTAGCGCCGGTTTCCGGCTGCATCGTCGCTGCCAGGGCACGTCGCGGCGTGGGTGCAGCTTGCAGCACGGCGCGCAGGTCGCTCGGGAAATCCGCGTCAAGCAACACCGGTAGGCTTGCCGGCTGCAACGGCGCTGCCCAACGCAGCCATTGGCCTTGTGGCGTGCCGATCTGTTCAATGACCAGTGCGCTGTTGGCATCGCGCCATAGCGGTGAGCGCTGTGCATCGGCGGGCACCGGCGTGCGCGCATCTACCAGCAAGCGACCGCCACCTTGCAGCCATGCGCTTGTATCGGCCGGTAGCGGCTTGGCCGACAACCAGACGTGCAGCTTGCCGTCATTGTTGAAGGCGGCGCTGTCGTCTGCCGTCTCTGGTTTGGTTCCATGCCATGCGCTGGCAACCGCATTGAGATAGCGCAAGCCTTGCTTGCCAGCTTCGTCGTGACGGATCTGCAGTTCAGGCGCGGCAATGATGACTGGCTTGGTGTCGGCAGCATTCTGGTCGAGCACCTGCCAGCGCACCGCACGCGAGAGCTGGGGACGTTGTGCGTCCAGTCCATCGAGTACCGACGGGACAACCACGGTGAGCGTGGCATCGGTTGGCAGCGAGGCATCCAGCTCACGCAGCAGACTGGATACCGGCTGCGTGCCCTGTGGCGCTGCGGTCTTGTCGATGCGTGGGAAGCCCGGCGCCAGCCATAACCATTGTGCATCAGCATTGCCCACGATGCGCTGGGCAGCGGTGAGATCAATACCAGGCAATACGGCGATGCGCGGCTGCACATCAACCACGCCGGTCAGCGCCGGGCGCGCCAGCAGGACGGCGAGCAAGGCAAGTAGCAGCAGGCGCAGTAGCAGCAGCGGCCATTCGTCAAAGCGGATGCGACGGCGCGGGCGCGGCTTGGCGGAGAGCCAGCGCAGTGCGGCGAAATCGATGATGCGTTGCTCGCTGCGGCGGGCGAGGTGGATCAGCAGCGGCAGCAACAGTGCCGCCAAGGCGATGAAGCCGGCCGGGAACAGCCACAGCAGGCTCATGCGCCGCTCCCCGCACGGCGCCCGAACAGGCGCTGCAGGGGCGCGTCGATGGCTTCATCAAGATAGGCGGTGTCATGGCGGATGCCGGCGGCCTGCAGGCGCGCATCCAGCACGCGCTGTGCCTCCTTGAAGCGGGTCAGGTACTCGTCACGTACGCTGGCACCGTCGCTGAGCAGCTCGTCGCCCGTCTCCGGATCGCGGAAGCGGTGACCATCACGGAACGGGAAATCGCGTTCTTCCACAGTCAGCATCTGCAGGTGCACCACATCGCGGCCGGCCTTGGCCAGGCGCTCGGCCAGCTCGATGCCTGCCACATCGAAGCCATCGCCGATCATCACCACCAGATCATTGCTGGCGATGCGCTCCCACAGCGGCGATAGGCGTTGCTGCGGTGGCCACTGCCCCTTGGCCTGCAGCGTATGCAATTGCAGATGCAGGCGATCGCGCTGGCGCAGACCATTGCCTGCGGGCAATAGCTGCACGCCATCGCCGCCAAGGGCGATCAGGCCGAAAGCATCACCTTGCTGCATCGCCAATTCGGCGAGACAGGCGACCAGCGCCTTGGCGGCGTTCATACGCTGCCAATCAGGCCGCGCCTGATCGGCCTGCGCCATGGAGGCGCTGGCATCGAGCAGCAGCCATACCGTGATCGGGCTTTCGCGTTCGGACTCGCGCACGAAGAAGCGGTCCGAGCGTGCGTACAGCTTCCAGTCAATCTGGCGCAGCTCATCGCCGGGTTCGTAGGCGCGGTACTGGGCGAACTCCAAGCCGGCGCCGCGGCTGCGGCTGGCGTGCGCGCCGATGCCACGGCTACCGCTGGCCCGCTGCGGCCACAGCCGCAGACTGCGCAGGCGACTGCGCACGTCGGCGGGTATCAGCGGTGGCGTTGGAGCGCTCATGATCTTCAACGTTACGAATCAGGCCGGGAACGGCACCGCACGCAGCAGGGCGGTGATCACATCATCGGCACTCTTGTGCTCGGCCTCGGCGGCGAACGACAGCAGCAGGCGATGGCGCATCACCGGTGCTGCCAGTGCCTGTACATCCTCGCGGGTGGCAGCGAAGCGCCCCTGCAGCAATGCGCGCGCCTTTGCCGCCAGCACCAGCGACTGGCCAGCACGCGGACCGGCACCCCACTTGATCCAGTTGTTCACTTCGGCCGGTGCGCCGTCGCCGGGGCGACTGGCGCGGACCAGGCGGGTGATCCAGCTGAGCAGGTCGGGGCTGATATGTACTTCACGCACCGCCGCCTGCAGTGCCTTCACCGCGTCGGCATCCATCACCTTGGGCACCACGCCGCTCTTGCTGCCGGTGGTCTGGGCGAGGATGTCGCGTTCTTCGGTTTCGCTCGGGTAGTCGACGCGGACATGCAGCAGGAAGCGGTCCAGCTGGGCTTCGGGCAGCGGATAGGTACCGGCCTGCTCGATCGGGTTCTGCGTGGCCAGCACGAAGAACGGCGAGGGCAGGGTGTAGGTGGTACCGGCGTAGCTGACGGTGCGTTCCTGCATCGCTTCCAGCAGCGCAGCCTGGGTCTTGGGCGGGGTGCGGTTGAGCTCGTCGGCCAACAGCAGGTTGGTGAAGATGGGACCTTGCTGGAAGCGGAACGCGCGCTTGCCGGTGCCGTGGTCTTCTTCCAGCAGTTCGGTGCCGAGGATGTCACTGGGCATCAGGTCGGGGGTGAACTGCACGCGCCGGAACTGCAGTTCCAGTGCTTGCCCGAGCGAGCGCACCAGCAGGGTCTTGCCGAGGCCGGGGGCGCCTTCGAGCAGGCAGTGGCCGCCGGCCAGCAGGCCGATCAGCAGTTGTTCGACAACCTCGTGCTGGCCGACCACGGCTTGTGCGAGCGCGCTGCGCAGCTCGTTCAAGCGCGGCAGCAGGGAATCGATATCGTGGCTGGGATCGGGGGCGGTCATGCGGTCACCTGTGGGGTCAATGCGTCAGTGCGTACATCACGATGTTCACGCCGAACTTGGTGTTGTCTTCGGCCAGGAAGCGTTTGTTGCGCCAGTCGTAATCCCATTCGCAACCGTAGTCCTTGTTGCTGTAGAGCACGCCCAGGCGGCCATCGATCTCGATGCCCTTGAGGTAGTCGTGGACCAGGTCGTCGCCCCAGCCATTGAGCTCGAAGCCGGTGGCCGGCGGGCCCTCGGGGAATTTGAAGAAGCTGTTGTAGATGGCGTGGTTGTTGGGCAGTTTCTTCATCGCGGTGTTGCCGAAGATGCTGCGCATCTGTGCCTCGAACGAGGTGGCGAACAGGCCGTCGATGTCGTGGTTGCAGTCGTCGACGAAGACAAAGCCGCCGTTGCGCACGTAGCGCTCGAAGTTGCGGCGCTCTTCCGGGTTGAACTCGACCAGCTTGTGCCCGGCCAGGTAGCAGAACGGCGCGGCCAGCATCTTCGGGTCGGACAACGCGATGACGTGTTCCTTGGGGTCCACGCGCAGGGTGGTGTAATCGACCAGCGAGGTGATCAGGTTGGACGGCATGCGTGCGTCCACGTCCCAGTCACCGGAGTCGTAGCGCAGGCGGGTGAACCAGAAGTCGTAACGGCTGGCCTGTGCCCGCGCCATGCCCGGCAAGGCAGCCGCCACCGCGCCGCCCAGCAGCAGGTGAAGGAATTGCGCTCGCGTCAGACGGGGTGAGGACAAAGGCGAAAATCTCAAGATGCTGAAAGCCCCTCTCCCGCACGCGGGAGAGGGGTTGGGGTGAGGGCGCTCTTAAAGCACGTGGAGCAAAAGGCTTAAAAGCTCCCCTCATCCGCCCTTCGGGCACCTTCTCCCGCAAGCGGGAGAAGGGATAAAGCAACTGCAACTGCAACTGCAACAGCAACAGCTAAAAGCCAAAGCCAAAGCCAAAGCCAGAAGCCAAAGCCAGAAGCCAAAGCTAAAAGCCAAAGCTAAAAGCCAAAGCTAAAAGCCCTTACACAGCATCCGACAACGAGGTAAACGTAAAGTCACGCAGCTTCATCGGCGGGATCATCATCACGAAGCTCGACTCATCACCAGCAACACGCACTGGCTTACCAAGCTCATCAATATTGTTGAGCATGATCACCGGCGATTCGTTGAAGCGGAAATTCTTCACCGGGTGCTTGATCTGCCCGTTCTCGATGTAGAACGTGCCGTCACGGGTCAGGCCGGTCAGCAGCACGGTCTGCGGGTCGACCATGCGGATGTACCAGGTGCGGGTGACCAGGATGCCCTTCTCGGTGCCACGCACCAGTTCGGCAATTGACTTGGTGCCGCCGCCCATCAACAGGTTGCCGGCGCTGGCCTTGGCGGTCTTGCCCTGCTTCTGCGCCCAGTAGCGCGAGTAGTCCAGGTTGGCGATCTTGCCGTCTTCGATGATGGCGATGCGCTCGCGCGGCATGCCTTCGCCATCCCACGGCAGTACCGCCGCATCCGGATGCCACGGGTCAGCGAACAGGTTGACCTTGCTGTCGTAGACCTGCTCGCCCAGCTTGTTGCCGCCGCCCTTCTTGGACAGGAAGCTGCGGCCTTCATCGGCCGAGCGTGCACTGAAGAAATTCATCATGAAGCTGATCAGGCCAGCGGCTGCTGCCGGCTCCAGGATCACCGTGTACTTGCCCGGCTCCAGCGCCTTGGCTTCGGCCGATTCGGTGGCCTTGCGCTTGGCGATCTCGATGTCCTGGTCGGCCTTGAAGTCGGCAGCGTTGGCGAGGTTGCGGCCCACCCAGCCCGAGCCGCGACCGTCCTCGGTGCGCACGGTGCAGGTGTAGTTGAAGTTGGTGGTCTTCTGGTAGCCGAAGTTGCCATTGCTGTTGGCGATGGCGACGAAGCCGTTGCCGTCTTCCAGGAAGCCGGCAGCGATCAGACCGTGGCCGCGGCAGGGAGTGATGGAGTCCGCTGCCACCTGGGCGCGGAATTCCGGGGTGATTGCCGCGGTTGATTCGCTGAAGGTCGGGCTTGAACGGTACTGCTGCTTGCCGATCGCCGGCATGAACTCCGGATTCTCCGGTGCCAGCTTGGCCAGGTCTTCGGCACGGCGCACCACGCGTTCAAGCGAGGCGTCGTCGAACTCGTTGATCGAGGCGGTGCCGACGCGCTTGCCAAAGGCGACCTGCACGGCCAGTTCGGCATTGCTGACGATGCCGCTGGTGGAGACGTTGTTCAGCGCGAAACGGATGTTGCCGTCGACCGAGCCGGCCAGCGTGGCAGTGCATTCATCGGCCTTGGACAGCGCGATGACCTTGTCCAGGATGGCCTTGGCTTCCTGTTCGGTGAAGATGATCATGGTTCAAAAGCTCCTTGACGATCAGCCGAGGCTGCGCGCGGTATTGATGACGTTGATGCCGTCGAAACGGGCGGTGGACGAGCCGTGCGACACGGCCGAGACCTGGCCCGGCTGGCCCTTGCCGTCGAAGAACGAACCGCCCAGGCGGTAGTCGCGCTCGTCGGCGATGGCGCTGCAGGCGTTCCAGAATTCAGGCGTGCGGATCTGGTAGGCCACGTCCTCGAGCATGCGGGTGATCTGGCCGTTCTTGATTTCGTAGAACAGCTGGCCGCCGAACTGTGCGTTGTAACGCTGCTGGTCGATGGAGAACGAACCATCGCCGATGATGTAGATGCCGTTCTCGACGTTCTTGATCATGTCGGCCACCGACAGCGGGGTCTTGCCCGGCGCCAGCGACACATTGGCCATGCGCTGGAACTGCACGCTGGACCAGGAGTCTGCATAGCAGCAGCCGTCGGACTCGGTCTTGCCCAGGATATGGGCTTGATCACGGATGGTCTGGTAGTCGACCAGCTTGCCGTCGCTGATCAGCGGCCAACGCTTGGTCTTCACGCCTTCATCGTCATAGGCGACCGCGCCGAGCGAGCCCGGTTGGGTCTTGTCAGCGAAGATGTTGACCTTGTCGCTGCCGTACTGGAAGCGCTGCTCGCGCTTGTCCAAGGTGGCGAAGCTGGTACCGGCGTAGTTGGCTTCGTAGCCGAGCACGCGGTCCAGCTCCAGCGGGTGACCGACGGCTTCGTGGATGGTCAGCCAGGTGTGCGACGGGTCCAGGATCAGATCGTACTTGCCCGGTTTGACCGACGGTGCTTTCAGCTTTTCCTGGGTCTGCTTGGCGGCGGCGATGGCGTCTTCGCGCATGTCATACGACTGACCGTAGACAGTGACGCCATTGGGCAGCACGGTCTTGCCGGAGGCGTCACCATCCAGGTATTCGTAGCCCAGGCCCATCGGCGAGGACAGGCCGGAACGGGTGCGGAACTTGCCGCTGGCCTTGTCGATGGCGGTGACCGTCATCGGTGCCCAGATGCGATGCACGTCCTGATCGATGTAAGAACCATC
The DNA here is from genome assembly GCF_056760235.1 of Stenotrophomonas sp. STEN018. NCBI lineage: Bacteria > Pseudomonadati > Pseudomonadota > Gammaproteobacteria > Lysobacterales > Lysobacteraceae > Stenotrophomonas > Stenotrophomonas sp. STEN018. The sequence goes on along the minus strand of NZ_JBRREK010000021.1, from coordinate 32,620 downwards.
GGTGGAGGCGAAGTACTTCTGCTCGTTGACCAGGAACAGCATGGAATTGACGAAACTGGCACCGGCACCGATGGCTGCGGCGTTCACGCCCAGCAGCAGATCGGCCTTGTCCTTGATCGGTACTTCCATCGCGTTTTTCTTGATCGGCGTACGCCAGCTGACTTCGCCGTAGCCCGGTGCCTTGGCGAACTGCACCGGTGCGGTCTGCACCTTGGCATTGGCCTTGGCGATGGCGGCGGCCTGCTGCGCGGCCTTGACCACGCCGGCCGGGCTCAGGTCATTGGTGGCGGCAAAGCCCCAGGCACCGTTGACGATGACGCGGATGCCGGTGCCGGTGGACTCGGTGTTCACCACGTTCTGGACCTTGTCCTCGCGGGTGATCACGAACTGGCGCAGGTAGCGGCCGATGCGTACATCGCAATACGTGGCGCCAGCGGCCCGCGCTGCATTGAGCGCGTCATCGGCCAGGCGCTTCTTGATGGCCGGATCGAGTGCGGTCAACAGTTGTTCGGCGGCGATAGCCTTGCCGAAGAAGGACGGCACCATCAGGCCGCCAGCGGTAAGCCCGGTAAGGGCTAGGAAGTCACGTCTCTGCAAGGCTGCTCTCCACGGGGCAAGGCCCGCAAAGCGGGCACTACGGCAACAAACGACGGTGGCTTCGCGGTGATCTGCGAACTGTTCGATTTTTGCGGTCAGGTGTTTGCAGCGGTAGTGACTTTAGGCATGGAAGAGCCAACATTTTGGGACTTTCTGCGAAAGGCGACCCCTCCCCAGCCCTCCCCTTCGCTGCGCGAAAGGGAGGGGGCACAAACGAAGGTCGTCAGCAGTTCTGCGATTGCACGGACTATTCCCTCCCCTTGCACGGACTGCTCCCTCCCTTTCGCGCAGCGAAGGGGAGGGCTGGGGAGGGGTGTGCCCTGGCTCTGGCTCTGGCTCTCGCTCCGGCTCTCGCTTTGCCCTTGCTTTTGGCGGTAGCGGTTGCTTTGCTTTGAAAGCCCCTCTCCCGCGAGGCGGGAGAGGGGTTGGGGTGAGGGCAAGTTCCTGCTTCTGCCCCTGCTTCAAGCCTTACCCCAACGACCGCGCCGTGTTGATGATGTTCACCCCATCAAAGCGCGTGGTCGCCGAGCCATGCGACACCGCTGATACCTGCCCCGGCTGACCCTTGCCGTCAAAGAACGAACCGCCCATGCGGAAATCGCGCGCATCGCAGATCGCGCTGCAGGCATTCCAGAATTCCGGCGTGCGGATCTGGTAGGCCGCGTCCTCGACCATGCCGGCAATCTCGCCGTTCTTGATCTGGTAGCAGAGCTGCCCACCAAACTGCGCGTTGTAGCGCTGCTGGTCGATCGAATACGAGCCACGGCCGTGGATGTAGATGCCGTTTTCCACGTTCTTGACCATCTGCGCCGGGGTCAGCGGCGTCTTGCCCGGTGCCAGCGACACATTGGCCATGCGCTGGAACTGCACGCTCTTCCACGAGTCGGCATAGCTGCAACCGTGCGAGGCGCTCTCCCCGAGGATATGCACTTCATCACGGGTCGCCTGGTAATTGACCAGGATGCCGTCCTTGACCAGATCCCACTGCTTGGTCTTCACCCCTTCATCGTCATAACCCACCGCGCCCAGGCTGTACGGCACGGTCTTGTCGGCGGTGAAGTTGACGATGTCGCTGCCCCAGCGGAAACCGGCTTCGCGCTTGTCCAGCGTGGCGAAGCTGGTACCGGCGTAGTTGGCTTCGTAGCCGAGCACGCGGTCCAGTTCCAGCGGATGGCCGACGTTCTCGTGGATGGTCAGGAACAGGTTGGACGGGTCCAGCACCAGGTCGTATTTGCCCGGCTTCACCGACGGCGCGGTGAGCTTGGCGCGCGCCTGCTTGGCGGCGGCGATGGCGTCTTCCACCGGATCATAGGAGTGACCGTAGGCAACCACGCCGCCCGGCAGCTGATGCTTGTCGGCGGCATTGCCGTCGAGGAACTCCCAGCCCATGCCGGCCGGTGCCGACAGCCCGGCGCGGGTGCGGAACTTGCCGCTGGCCTTGTCGATGGCGGTGGCGGTGAACGGCAGCCAGATACGGTGCACGTCCTGGTCGATCCACGAACCATCGCTGGAGGCGAAGTACTTCTGCTCGTTGACCAGGAACAACTGTGAATTGATGAAGTTGGCGCCGGCATTGATCGCCGCCGCATTGATCGACAGCAGCAGATCGACCTTGTCCTTGACCGGCACCGCCATCGCGTTCTGGCGGATCGGCGTCTTCCACTGCACCTCGCCCACGCCCGGCGTTGGTGCCAGCTGCACTGGTTTGGTCTGCACCTTGGCGTTGGCACGGGCAATGGCCAGCGCCTGTGCCACAGCAGCCGCAACACCTTGCGCCGTGGACTGGTTGCTGGCGGCGAAGCCCCAGGCGCCATTGACGATCACGCGGATGCCGACGCCGGCTGACTCGCTGTTGGTGACGTTCTGCACCTTGTCTTCGCGGGTGACGATGGCCTGGTTGAGGTAGCGGCCGATGCGCACATCGCAGTAGCTGGCGCCGCCCTGTTTGGCCAGGGCAAGCACGGTATCGGCCAGCAGCTTCTTCTTGGCCACATCGGCCGGCGCAAGCAACTCCTCGGCAGCGATCAGCTGGGCATTGGGCAGTATGAAGCCAGCGAGGCCGAGGCCGGAGAGCGAAAGAAACTGACGGCGTTGCATGACGGGCGGAACTCCAGAGCCAGCGATGCAGCGCATCGCACAAGACCCTTGAATCTCGTTGGCGCGGGGGTTCATGCACAAGTGACCATGGTCATGCATGGCGGTAAACAGGCACTGCGGCACAATCTGCTTCGTGTCCCAAGGCCCCAGAACGATGACCAGCAAGCCGTACTCCGAATCCTGCGAACGCAACAGTGCACCCATCCTGCAGGTGCTGCAGCAGCACCTGGGCCAGGCCTGCATTGTCCTGGAGATCGGCAGCGGCACCGGCCAGCACGCCGTGCATTTCGCCGCTGCGATGCCGTGGCTGCGCTGGCAAGCCAGTGATCACCGCGACTATCTGCCCGGAGTACGCCAGTGGCTGGATGAGGCGGCGCTGCTGAACACGCCCGCGCCGCTGGAACTGCAGGCAGTGATTGGCGAAGGCCTGCAGCCCTTGCCGCCGCTGCCGGTGCATGACGGCGTGGTCGGCTTCGACGCCGTGTTCAGCGCCAACACCCTGCACATCATGGGCTGGGAGGAAGTGCAGGCGCTGTTCGCCGGGTTGCCGGCGCTGATGGCGCCCGATGCCCTGCTCATCGCCTACGGGCCATTCAACTACAACGGCGCATATACCAGCGACAGCAACCGCAACTTCGATGGCTGGCTGAAGGCGCGTGATCCGCGTTCGGGCATCCGCGACTTCGAGGCGGTCGATGCCTTGGCCTGCGCGCAGCAGCTGGCGCTATGCGAAGACGTGGCCATGCCGGCCAACAACCGTTGCCTGGTATGGCGACGGATGCGCGTTTGAAGCCGGGCGGGCTAGGATGCGAAGACTTCAGGCAAGGGGCGGGGCGTGATGCAGGGACGTAAGTGGTTGGTGGCGATGGTGCTGGGCCTTGTTCCGCTGGCATGCGTACAGGCGCAGCCGCTGGACGCGCGGGCAGCGGCGATGCAGGTGCAGGCAAGCTATCCGGGCGTGATCGAGCTGGAGGTGGATGCCAGCGACATCCAGCGTCGTATCCAGCGCGTGCATCAACGCATCCCGGTATCGGCCGGCGTGCTGACCCTGTGGTACCCGCAGTGGATCCCCGGCAACCATGCGCCAACCGGGCCGATCAATCAGATGGCCGGCTTGATCATCCGTGGCAACGGCCAGGCGCTGCAATGGACGCGCGATTCCGGCGACATGTATGCGTTCAAGCTGCAGGTGCCCGAGGGCGTCAGCACGCTCGATATCGAGTTCCAGTACCTGTCGCCGACTGCCAGTGACCAGGGCCGTGTAGCAATGACGCCGAACATGCTCGACCTGCAATGGCACCGGGTGCTGTTGTACCCGGCCGGCTATGACGCACGCGGCATCCAGGTAAAGCCCAGCCTGCGCTTGCCCGACGGCTGGCAGAGCGGCACGGCGCTCGATGTGGCCCAGCGCAGCGGTGGCAGCGAGCAGTACGTGCCGGTGTCGCTGATGACCTTGATCGATTCGCCGGTATTCGCTGGCCAGTATTTCAAGCGCTTCGCACTGGACGAAACATCCAAGCAACCAGTGTGGCTGGACGTGGTTGGCGAGAACCCGCAGGGCCTGCAGGCCGATGCCAAGGTGCTGGATGCGCATCGCGCGCTGGTGCGCGAGGCCGACGCAGTATTCGGTTCGCGCCCGTACACCCGCTACAACTTCCTGCTGGCGGTATCGGACGTGTTCAGTGGCATCGGCCTTGAGCATGCGCAGAGCAGCGAGAACGGCATGCACGACGGCTACCTGCGTGGCGAGCGGCCCTTCCTCGACAACGATCTGCTGCCGCACGAATACGCGCATGCCTGGGTAGGCAAGGCATGGCGTCCGCGCCCGACCTGGGTGCCGCATTACAATGCACCGATGCACAACGACGAGTTGTGGATGTACGAAGGCCAGACCCAGTACTGGGCAGTTGTGTTGGCTGCACGCTCCGGGCTGTGGAAACCGGACTACGCGATGGCGATGCTGGCCCAGCTGCAGGCCAACTACGCAACCCAGCCGGGCCGACAGTGGCGGGACCTGCACGACACCGTGCACCAGGGCATCCTCGACTTCAATTCAAAGCCGCAGGCCTGGGCGGACTGGCAACGTGCGTTCGAGTTCTACAACGAGAGCACCTTGCTGTGGCTGGGCGTGGACGCGCGCCTGCGCAGCCTGTCCAAAGGCAAGCTGACGTTGGACGATTTCGCCAAGCGCTTCCATCAAGGTGGCAAGCAGGGCGAGATTCGCCTGTATGACCGCGCCGATGTGATGAAGGGCTTGGAAGCGGTGCAGCCCGGCAACTGGGATGCCTTCATCGGCAGCCGACTGGATGCCCGTGATGGCAAGGCGCCGGATGGTTTGGCCGCTGCGGGTTGGGAGCTGTATTTCGATGACCAGCCGAATCTGGTGGTTGCCGATGGTGAGGCCGATGGCGCTATCGACTTGCAGTATTCGCTGGGTTTGAAGATCGGCAGTGATGGCGTTCTGCAGGCGGTTGGCTGGGACAGCCCTGCGTTCAAGGCGGGCTTGGCCAAGGACGTGACGATTGTTGCGGTGAATGGCCTGGCCTACAGCGGTGGACGGATCAAGCAGGCGCTGATTGATGGCAAGCAGAATGGCGCGCCGATCGAGTTGATCGTGCGGCAGGCGGACAGCTTCCGTACTGTGCGTATCGATTACCGCGATGGGCTGCGCTATCCGCATCTCCGGCGGATTGATGGGACTGCGGATTTGTTGACGCGGATTTTGGCGGCGCGGAGGTAACGAACTGCTCGCGCTGCTGGCTATCCCTTCTCCCGCTTGCGGGAGAAGGTGGCCCGAAGGGGCGGATGAGGGGAGTTTTTAGAGCTTTTAAAGCTTTTAAAGCTTTTAAAGCGTTGGGTATGCTTGCTAGAAGCTTCCCCTCACCCCAACCCCTCTCCCGCAAGCGGGAGAGGGGCTACTACCGTCGCTGGCGCTTCTAGGCCTCAATACTCGACCCGATACCCAACCCCAAACGTACGCCCCTGCGCCGGCACGCTGGAAATCTTGCCGTAGGTCGCTTCCGCCTGCTGGCCATACACCGTCCTGTAGTCACGATCGGCCAGGTTGTAGACGCCAACACTGAAACGCCCACGAGCCAGCGGCAATTCAACAATCAGATCAAACACCACATAGCGACGGATCTTCGCCGCTGGCGTCGCGCGGATACTCGGGCTGATCGCCGCAACCTGCGCGTCACGCTAGGCATCATCGGTGCAACCCACGGCCTGGCCCTGCAGGGGCAGCAAACTGTCGTTGGCACAACCCCACCGTCCTTGCACGCCCACCTTCAATGACGATACGCGGAACGCATGTAGCTCGCGCCACAGGCCTGCCGCCAGGAAACCAAGGTCAGTCTGCACTTCAGTGATGTGTGGTCGCCCTCCCGCACGTCCGCAGCGAACCGCATTGGCAATTCATGCTGATGAATTGGCAATTCAAAGAGATCACTGCAGATCCATCAGCACAGAACGACTCGCCTGTTCACCCACAAATATTCACCTCGGTTTTGCATAGATAACTGCGCAGACCACGCGTTGGTCTATCAAATTCAGCGACTTTCCGTGAGCTTGCTGAATTCAACCAACAACGCTGCTCATTCAAACACCTTCACAGTTCATCTACCTGTGCAAACCTCAGCTGAAAGCGCATCACGCCCCTCTGCAAAAACGTAGCTATATTCGAGATCCCCCAAACGAAGGAGGAAGTGGAATGTTCATGACCAAGCAAAAAATGGTGATGGCGCGTACGCTCGGCGTGGCAGTCGTCGTCATGAGCCTGGCGTCCTGCGCAACCTATAAAGAAGAGTTTGCAGGGATCAACTCACGCCTCGATCAACTCGACACAAGGGTGCAGGGCGCGGCACAGAGCGCCGAATCTGCCAATCAGTCTGCACAGCAGGCCAACCAACGGCTGGATCAAATTGAAGGTCGCGTCCAGCAACTCGAAAAGGCACCACGTCGCACACCGCGAGGCTGATCGCTCCGTTCGAGTCATGATGAATATCTAAATTCGGGACCCGGTGGCCTTTACCGGCCACTGGTTTCCTCCCCCTCAGTCAGTCTACGTTGCAAGGAACCGTCCCATCCGCACGCACACATACCCTGTAATCCTCGCCGCCATTGGCGTGTTCGCGTTCGCGAGCGTCGACGTGGCCAGTGCCCAGGAAGGCTCCGTGCAGCAAACGGCAAGCGCCGTCGATCAGCTTCCGCCGGACCAGAAGGTGTCCGACACGGTGATTGAACTCGCCGGCTGGGTTGTCGCAAGCAAGGACAACCAGGGTTATCCATTCGCGATCATGGACAAGGCCGCTGCACAGATTCTGGTATTCAGCGGCGACGGCCGACTGCGCGGTGCCACGCCCGGACTGTTTGGCTCGGCAATCGGTGATCACATAGCTCCCGGCGTCGCCGGCCTCGCGCTGCGCGAGATTCCGGGCCGCGACCGCACCACACCTGCCGGCCGTTTCGTCGGCGGCTTCGGCCCCTCGCTCGACGCAGGCCGCGTGCTGTGGGTGGACTACGATTCTGCGGTCTCCATCCATCCCACCGCTACCGGCGTGCCAGCCGAGCGACGTGCAGAGCGCCTCGCATCGCCAACACCGGACGACAACCGTGTCACCCACGGCTGCATCAACATCGCACCGGACTTCTACGAACAGATCGTCAGCCCGACATTCGAACGCGGCGGCCTGTTCTACATCCTGCCGGACAAGGACAGCCTGGAAGAGACCTTCCCGGAATTCGCAAAAAGCCGCGCCGCCGGGAAAGACAGCGAAGGCAAACACGCAGGTCGCTGAAGAAGGTGTCCCGCCTGCGCCTGCGCCTGCGCCTGCGCATCCGCATCAGCAGCGAGAGGCTCCTTCTTTTGTAGGAGCGGCGTAAGCCGCGAAGCAAGCACCGCCTACCGACCTACCAATGCAACCGAATCAATCCACAGTCCTATCAACGAACCCACGCGCATAAGGCAACACCTCCAAACTACGCCGATCCACCTGCGCAAAAACTTCGCTGAAACCATAAGCCGGCTCCCAATCCAACGCCCGCCGGATAGCAGCATTGTCGTAAACCCGATCAATGACCGATGGCAGCGGCCAACCACGCCGCATATGCTCGGCAACCAACTCCGGGCAACGCAGACGCAGTACTTCAACTGCATCACACCCCAACTGTTCAAGGTCTTCGCGCTGGAACGGAGTCGAGCCGCTGACAACAAATCTGCTGAACGAACCAGCCGGCAACGCCAACGCCGCCACATGCGCATCAGCAACATCGCGCACATCAATGCCGCGGTGCAGGCGCAGCACTGACATCTGATCTGCAGGCTGCGGGAAACAACGCGACATGCGGATGACGCTACGTGTCAGCCCTGCACCGGACCACCCGGCCAGAATCTGCTCGGCTTCCAGCTTGGTGCAGTGATACACAGTCTTGGGCTGCGGCACCACGGATTCGTCGATCCAGGTGCAACCCTGCTCGGCGACAGCATCTCCATACAGTGCGGTGGTACTGGTGTAGACCACCTGCTTCACACCTGCCTGCTGTGCAGCCTCCAGCAGCTGATGCACACCGACCACATTGACCCGCTCGAACTCGCGATCAGATACCAGGCCGACATGCGGCGCATGGTACGAAGCGGTGTGGAAGACCACATCCACACCCTGCAATGCCGAGTGCAGCAAGCGGCTATCGGTGAAATCACCAATAAGCGACGAGCAGGAGAAAGGGGAGCGGTCGAGGCCAATGACCTCATGGTCTGCGGCAACCGCGTTGTAGATTGCGCGGCCAATCCGGCCAGAACTACCGGTGATAAGAGCTTTCACGGAAAAGTGCGTCTGGCGCCCGGGATCTGCCGGGATGCAGGCATGGTAAATCCATTGCTACATCTAAGGCTGCGCGAGGGACGCGCGCGCCCCCATTGTTGACCGAAGGCCGCCATCGACCCAAAGCGGGCCAACGCTGTCTAGAAAGAACTGCGCGACTCATCCACACAATTCTGCACACACCCAGAAGGGACAGGGGGATTCAGTAACTGCGATTTCCATTCTCTGCAGATAGCTGGCAACCACGCTGGTGTGTGTTGAGAATGTAGAAGCCATTCTTCTGTCGTGACATGGGCGTGCCCGATGCGTCCAACACGGCCACTATCAAGGAGTGATCGATATGGCTTCACCCAGTCTTGTTGCACTGACCGTTTTCATCCTGTGGGCATTGCTGTTGATCGCGTTGATGGAAATCATCCGCTCAAAGCTTGTCCTGCAGAAGGCCGTTGCTGCGAGCGGGTTCAGGCCTGACAACGCGAAGCGGGCGGGGCTAATCCGCGGGCAATTCACGGACACCTGCGGCTGCGATTTCCGGAGGAGAGCAACATTCTGCATCGAAGGTTCGCAAGGGTCACCGCGAGTCCTACATGGCAACTGCTCGGACTAATCTGAGCTGCTCCAACAGAGAAAGTGCGTCATCGGTGAACTGACAGCCCGCTTTGAAGAGGGAAAAGACCACCATGTGGAAACCGTGCCTGCTTGTCGTGATCTGCGCCCTGATGGCTGGGGCCTGCGACATGGCTGTTGCTTCGCCCGTCCCTGAGTTGCCGCTGCCCAACGAGGCCGAATACACCGCGCAGATCAACGCCTGGCTGGATGAACGGAATGCGGGGAGAGCTGCCGAACAGCTGAGGTGGCAACGGATAGTGGCAGGTGTCTCGTCAGCTTTGGTTCTGGGCTTTGTGGTCTTCGTCTGGCACACCTCGCGCCTGCGTAAACCCTTGGTCTTTCGCATCAGTCGCCTGCTGCTGTGGACCCCCTGCTTCTTGTTGGCAGGGGCATGGTTTTGGCCCCTCCTGCTGGCAGGGACGACCCTGGCGCCCGTGATACTAGGCATATGGTGGAAGCGCGCCCTGTCGTGGTGGGAACTGGGCGTTGGTACGCTCCTATGTCTCGCGATGCTGGCCGTGATCTGGATGGTGTTCAGCGTGCTGGGCGGCTTGGGAAGGGGGTTATGAAGCCGTATCGGGCTTGTTGCCGCAGATGGGCTACCAAGCGGTGACGGCGCCCGCGTGCGGACTGACGGCCGCAGTGATGCCTGTCCTAAATTCTGTGTGAAGGGAGTTCCCACGCAGATGAGCCGCCGCACCGTATGACCAAGTGCACGCCTGAGACCGCACGCGAACCCCTGGTCTAAAACGGCTGAGCCTGACTTTCGATTTGGGACATGTAGGTGATTCATACGACCATCCGCCTCTGGCCGCAGGCCGCCATCGACCCATAGCGGACATTTGTGTCGCCGCCGAGCCTAGCGCTGGGTCTGGGTATACGCCGGCTTGTTAGCCGTACCCAGCCGCCCTAAGATCGACCCGTTTAAAGGGATAGTGCGCCATACGGCGCGTTGTGGGTAAATCGTATAACCGAGTCCAGGGACCCGGCTATTGGATAGTTAGACCGCTAAGGATTGCTCAGTGAACTCTTTGGTCTCTGCTTTTCAGATTGAATTTTTCGTGGCAACGCCATGTGCACTTGTAATTCTTTACATGCAGGTTCGTGGCTATCGCAAGCACAGGAAGCAGTTCTTCGCTACCTTGGCAACCTCAACCGTATTTGCGGTAGCCGCTACCCTTATGAGGGCACTGCCATACTTCGTTCAAATGCCTGAAAGCCAATCGGCCATGCTGTACAGGCTATCTGTCCCGCTGGCTATTCTTGCCACTGCACTTGCCACATGGGGCAGCGTCCAACTCTTTCAGGCATTCGATGATAAATAGCACGCCAGCATCGCGGTCTGACAAAATGTTCAAACCGACGCCGCTTCGCGGCGCGGCTTAATTCCGGCGTTGGGCATCAATGGAGGATTCCCATGTTTAGCTGGTTCAAACCGAAAGCGGCACCTCCACAGCCGGTGAACCTTAGTCCGAGCCTGGATGGCGTGTCTTGGTACCGAGACATCTTGAAGAAGGTTGAGAGCTTCTGGGCTGTGAATCCAATCGAGCCGCCAAAGCGCTCGTCCTTTCTCTTGAACTACCTTCGTAGCGCCATCGAGGCTGGAGACAAGGATCGGGTCTATCTCGCTTTGGAGGTTGCCCTCCGGTCGGAAGGCACGGAAACAGCGGCCTGCCTCTGCGAAATGCTTCTTGTGCGGGAGCACGACCGCCACCAAGAACTTGTGCGAGAGCTCCAGCTAATGGCAGAGCCGTCCGCTGTCCCATATCTCGTCAAAGCGCTCAATTCAAATCTAGACCACATGGTCGAGTACAACGGATCCGGTTCCGGCGTGGTGGCAAAATGGTTCAGCCACGCGCTCTTCGACATCGGCACTCCAGAAGCCATTGAGGCGCTAAAGGCACTCTCAGCTCACTCGAACACTGAGGTTCGTGAAGAGATGGCCTACCGCCTGACCAAACTAGAGGGTTCAAATTGAGGCCCAACAAGTCGTTCCAGTGGGACTTCCCCGCCTTTGGCTGGGACACCCCTGAACGCGGGCGTTGAACGTCCGCTACTGGCCGGTAGCGGACATCGAACAGAATCCGCGCGTATCCAAACTCAGCTCCTAACGAGTTCAGAGGATCCCAAACAATCGGAAGGTTGGAACACATGCTCAAGATCATGGTCTTCGCAGTGGCGCTGCTAGCTGCAAACAGCGCTCAAGCCCATGACCGCCCCATCCGCTCATGCGAGAAAGCACCGCTTCTGGACGAAATCCAGAAGCTGCTTCCCGACCACGTGATCGGCGCAACCGCGGATGTGGAACCGAAGCCAGTAGAGAAGCTACCCTATTTTCCGCACGGCATCTGGATGCGCTCCGGCAGCAGCCTGACCTGCGTCGTGGTTGTCCTGGACGAAACAGGTAAGCCGCAGGACGCCATGGTTTCCTATCCCTCCCGATTGGCTCTGACCGATGAGGAGAAGCAGATGATTCTTTCCGTTCAATGGACGCCGGCACAGCTTGGCGGGCAAGCGCGGCCCTCCTTGGTGTCCATGGATTTCGAGATCCGCTGACGCCGTTTCAGTCGGTAACAATCTGCAGCTTCAACATCAACGCTGAAGCTCAGGCCGCGCAATGCAACCCCCTAGGTTGCATTGCGCATAAGCAACCTATCCGTTGCCTTCTCAGGCCGCCTGCACGATATGCAGCGCCTTCGGGTTGCGCCACGTTGCCAACAGCGTCGCCTCGCGCGCCTTGGCTTCATGCAGGTGCGCTTCCTTGACGTGGCCGTAGCCGCGGATGTGCTCGGGGATGCTGGCGATATCCACTGCCAATGTCAGACGACGTGCGTCGAGTGAGCCGATCAGTTCCTGCAGCGTCTTCTCGTAGTCACTGATCAACTGGCGCTCGCCGCGGCGTTCCTCGGTGTAACCGAACACGTCGAAGCGTCCACCGCGCAGGCCCTTGAACTTGGCCAACAGGCCGAAGGCCTTGAACATCCACGGGCCGTATTCTTTCTTCTGCAGCTGGCCCTGTTCGTCGCGCTTGCCGAACAGCGGCGGTGCCAAGTGGAAACGCACCTGGTAGTCGCCTTCGAACTTCTCTGCAACGCGCTTGGCGAAGTCGCCGCTGGTGTACAGGCGGGCGACTTCGTATTCGTCCTTGTAGGCCATCAGCTTGAAGAAGTAGCGCGCGGCGGCTTCGCTCAATGCGGTGCTGTCCGGGATCGCCTGCTGCTCGGCCTTGCGCACGGCATCGATCAGCGTGCGGTAGCGATTGGCGTAGGCGGCGTCCTGATAATCGGTGAGGAAGCTGCTGCGGCGTGCGATCAGTTCGTCCAGCGAACGCGACAGGTGTGCGTCGTCCAGCGATGCGAACGCAGCTTCACCACTGGTCGGGCTGGCGGCGGGCAGGCCGCGGATATCCGGCTCGTTGCCCGGATTGCGCGGTGCCGACGGTGCGCCGGCCTCGTTGCCTTCCCATTCGCCGGGCGGCAGTTCGCGCAGCGCGGCCGGCTTACGCTCGGCATCGGTGGGCGCGTTGCGCACCAGGCCGGCGGCCTGCTGCACGGCCTGCGGATCGATCGCGGCCAGGCGGCCCCAGGCGAACGCGGTCTGGTTCATGGTCACGGCGGCGCCGTTGAGCTCCACCGCGCGCATCAGCGATTCCAGCGACAGCGGCACCAGGCCCTGCTGCCAGGCGAAGCCGAGGATGAACAGGTTGGAGGCAATCGCGTCGCCGAGCAGGGCGGTGGCCAGCTGGGTGGCGTCGAGCAGGATCGGGTCGCGACCGCCCAGTGCCAGCTTCACCCCGGCAATGATGTCGGCGGCCGGGAACTGCATGTCCGGGTGGGTGGTGAAGGTGCCTGGCATCGCTTCGTAGGTGTTCAACACCACCTGCGAGCGCTCGCCGCGCACCTTGGACAGCGCCCAGTAGTCGTTGACCACCACCATGTCGCAGCCCAGCACCAGGTCGGCTTCACCGGCGGCGATGCGCACCGCGTGGATGTCGGCCGGGCTGTTGGCGATGCGGATATGGGTGGTGACTGCGCCGCCCTTCTGCGCCAGACCGGTCTGGTCGAGCACGCTGGCACCCTTGCCTTCGAGGTGGCCGGCCATGCCGAGCAGTGCGCCAATGGTCACCACGCCGGTGCCGCCGACGCCGGTGATCAGGATGTTCCAGGGCTGCGAGAAATCGGTGCGGAAGGTTGGTGTCGGCAGATTGTCGAGCAGGCTGGCCGAACCGCTCTTGCTGCCCTTGCGCAGCTGGCCACCGTGCACGGTGACGAAGCTCGGACAGAAGCCCGTCGTGCAGGTGAAGTCCTTGTTGCAGTTGGACTGGTCGATGTCGCGCTTGCGCCCGAACTCGGTTTCCTTCGGTAGCACGGAGACGCAGAAGCTCTTCTCGCCGCAGTCACCGCAGCCTTCGCAGACCAGCGAGTTGATCATGGTGCGCTTGGCCGGGTCGACGATCTTGCCGCGCTTGCGGCGGCGGCGCTTCTCGGTGGCGCAGGTCTGTTCGTAGATCAGGATGCTGGTGCCCTTCACCGTGCGCAGCTGTTGCTGCATGGCGTCGAGCTCGGCGCGGTCGTGGAACTCCACATCACTGGGGAATTCGTGGCGACGTGCCTTCCACTTGCCGATGTCGTCGGACAGCAACACGATGGTGTGCACGCCCTCCGAACGCATCTGATGCGCGATCTGCGGCACGGTCAAGGTGCCGTCCACCGGCTGGCCGCCGGTCATCGCCACCGCATCGTTGTAGAGGATCTTGTAGGTGATGTTGACGCCGGAAGCGATCGCCTGACGGATCGCCAGCGAGCCGCTGTGGAAGTAGGTGCCGTCGCCGAGGTTCTGGAACACATGCTCGGTGTCGGTGAACGCAGCTTGCCCGGCCCAGGTGACGCCTTCGCCACCCATGTGGGTGAAGGTGTCGGTGTCGCGGTCCATCCACGTCACCATGTAGTGGCAGCCGATGCCGGCCAGCGCACGCGAGCCTTCCGGCACCTTGGTCGAGGTGTTGTGCGGGCAGCCGGAGCAGTAATGCGGCACGCGCGGGAACTGCGCGCGCGGCAGAGCCATCTCGGCTTCCTTGACGTCCATCCAGCGCAGTCGCTCTTCAATCGATTCGGTATTGAAGAACCGTTGAATGCGACGGCCGATCACGCCGGCAATGGTGGCTGGGGTCAGCTCGCCGGTGGACGGCAGGATCCACTCGCCCTGTTCGTCGTACTTACCGACGATGGACGGGCGCGCGCCCCAGTTGGCCGGCCAGTTGTAGAAGTATTCCTTCATCTGCCGCTCGATGAAGGCCTTCTTCTCCTCCACCACCACGATGTCTTGCAGACCGCGGGAAAATTCACCGATGCCCTGCGGCTCCAGCGGCCAGGTCATGCCGACCTTGTACACGCGGATGCCGATGTCGGCGCAGGCCTTCTCGTCCAGACCCAGGTATTCCAGCGCCTGCAGCACGTCCAGGTAGCTTTTGCCGGTGGTGACGATGCCCAGCCGCGCCTGCGGCGAATCCATCACCACCTTGTCCAGGCCATTGGCGCGGGCGAAGGCCTGCGCGGCCTTCACCGCATAACGGTGCAGGCGCATTTCCTGCTCCATCGGCGGGTCCGGCCAGCGGATGTTGAGGCCGGCGGCCGGCATCTCGAAATCTTCCGGCAAGATGATCTGGCGGGCGAACGGGTTGACGTCCACCGAGGCCGAGGATTCCACCGTCTCGGCAATCGTCTTGAAGCCGATCCAGCGCCCGGTGTAGCGGCTCATCGCCCAGCCGACCAGGCCCATGTCGAGGATGTCCTGCACGCCGGCCGGGTTCAGCACCGGCATCATCGCGCTGACGAACTCTTCTTCGCTGCCGTGGGGCAGGGTAGAGCTGCGGCAGGCATGGTCGTCGGCGGCCAGCGCCAGTACGCCGCCATGCCTGGAAGCACCGGCGGCATTGGCATGCTTGAACACGTCACCGCAGCGGTCCACGCCCGGGCCCTTGCCGTACCACATGCCATACACGCCATCGACGTTGGCACCGGGGAACAGGTTGGTCTGCTGCGTGCCCCAGACCATGGTCGCACCCAGGTCTTCATTCAAACCGGGCACGAACTTCACCTTGGCCGCTTCCAGGTGCTTGCGCGCGCGCCACAGCTCCAGGTCGAAGCCGCCCAGCGGCGAGCCACGGTAGCCGCTGATGAAGCCACCGGTATTCAGGCCGGCCGCAACATCGCGTTGCTGCTGCATCAAGGGCAGGCGTACCAAGGCCTGCACGCCGCTCAGATAGATGCGGCCATCGGTGCGGGTGTACTTGTGCTCCAAGCTGTAATCGGAATCACGCACGCCGATCAGCGGGTCGTTGGCGGAGGCAGGCGAAGTAAGTTCGGCAGTGCTGGTCATGGCTGGCCCATTGCGGAAACGGCTGGCGGATGCCAGCCGGCGGCGCCGGTGGCAGCCGCGGATTGTAGCAGTGGGGCCTTTCATCACCTTGTAACCCGTCGCGCGTAGCGCCCGGAGCGGTTAGGATCGGGGCCGGGTGGGGGATAACTGTTTGATGGGGATTGCAGTCATGGGGGTTACAAAGCGCATGGTCGCTGGCGCACTGCTGCTGGCGGGCCTGTTTGTTGCAAACGTGCAGGCGCAGAGCCTGCCAAAGATCAACGAGTTCTATTTCGACGACGATGTGGCAGCCAAGCCGATCCACGCCGTGCCGCCTGAACAGGCAGATGCGGTTGATCAGCTGATGAAGCTGCGCGAGCGTGGTCGCAAAGGTGTGGAAGCCACCGCGCAGCTTGCCAGCATCGCCTACCGTGATGGACGTACCGAGCTGGGCGGCAAGCTGTACGAGGAGGCCATGGCCGCCGTTGCCGACACCTCCGTGCAGGCCCGCAGCCTGCGCTGGAACCACGGCTGGGATCTGTACCGCCGCGGTAATGCGCAGGACGCATTGAACCTGTGGACCAAGGCGGCCGAGGGTACCCGCGGCAATCCGTCGTGGCTGCCGCCAACGCTGGCGCTGGTGTTGTGGAACCTGGATCGCAAGGACGAAGCCATGGCCTGGTATGCGGCAGCCGTGCGCACCGAGCCGGGGCAATGGACTGAGGCGACCGCTTACCCGCAATTGCTGCCAGCGTGGAGTGATGCAGAACGTTCGCAGCTGGCCCAGGTACAGCAGGCATGGGCGGCCAAGCCGCCGGCATGGCCGTAAGATCGTTGCTGCGGTGCAGCACGCGACTGGCGTGTTGCCACTGCGACGGGAGGTTTTGAGCCAGCGCTGATTGCCCCTGCGGGGCAGTCCTGCACATGCTTGCATCATGGCATTCGACGCATTCGCACTGATCCTGACCATGCTCGCGCTGGGCATGCTGTTTGCCCGTTTGCGGGTGTTCCCGGACAACGCCGCCGACGTGCTCAACAAGGTGGTGCTGTACATCTGCCTGCCAGCAGCGGTGCTCACTTATGTGCCCCGCCTGCAGCTGGATGCCTCGTTGATCGGCATCATGCTCACGCCGTGGCTGTTGATGCTGCTGACCCTGGCCTTGGTAAGCCTGGCCACGCGCCTGTTCGGTTTCCAGCGGCAGGTGCATGCGGTGTTGCTGCTATGCGTGGCGTTGTGCAACTCCAGCTTCATCGGCTACCCGATGGTGCGCGCGCTGTTGGGTGACCATGCCCTGCCGTATGCAGTGGTCTACGACCAGTTTGGCACCTTCGTGATGCTGTCCACCTTTGGCTTGTATGTGCTGGCGCGTTACAGCGGCGACACCCCGCCCAGCACCGGCCAGATCCTGCTGCGCATCGCCAGGTTCCCGCCGCTGTGGGCACTCATCTTCGCCCTGCTGGTGATGCCGGCATCGCCGCCGCCGTGGATCGCCGGCGCATTGAAGAACGTCTCCGACGCGATGCTGCCGCTGGTGATGCTGGCAGTGGGCCTGACCATCCAACTGCGGTTGTCGCGCGCTGAGCTGTCGCCGCTGGGTGTGGGCCTGCTGCTCAAGTTGCTGGTACTGCCGGCGGCAGCACTACCGCTGTCGTGGGCGTTTGGCCTGCAGGGCGAAATGCTGCGGGTCAATGTGCTGGAGACTGCAATGCCGACCATGATCACCGCCGCCGCGTTGGCCATTTCACACCGGCTGGCGCCACGCTTGGCAGCGGCGATGGTGGGCTATGGCATTGTGCTGTCGTTGGTTACCTTGCCGGCTTGGGTCTGGGTGCTTGATCGGCTGGTTTGAGTCAGTATGTAAGCTTGGATGCTCTACAACGAGGAAAGCAGGATGCGTAAACCCTGGTTGATGTTCACTGGCTTGGCCTTGATGGCTGCAACGGCGGGCGTGGTTGCGCAACCGGCAAAAGCTGAAGCCACGCCGGAGCATATGCTTGCGCAGATCGAAGCGATCAACACTGCACGGTTGCAGCTTGGGCGCGAGCTTGCTGCAAGTGGTCAGCCGCGCAAGTTGTATGCGGCGTGGTTGCTGGCACCGATGAGCCTGGATCTGGCACGTGGGAAAACCAGCTACTCGCCGGAGGCTGACACCTGGTTGATGCGCGCGATACGCACCGGCAGCGAGGATCCGGTGATCGCGGCGGCTGCGATTACCCGCTGCCTCCGGGTGGACGAGTGCAACGTGGAACAGGCCCGCGTCACGCTCGCGACCGCAGACGCCGAGGATGCGGGAAGCCAACTGCTGTTGATGCGCTTGGCCGAGCACCGCAAGGATCCAATCGAGGCGGAGCGCGCCTGGCTGCGAGTGGCAAAAGCATCGCGCTACCGCGACCCCGCAGCGACATTGATCGGCGTACTGAATGTGGCCACGCGCGACTATCCCTGGCCGCTGACCGATCCCGCGCAGGCAGCTGAGTGGCAGCGCCACAACAGCGGCAACTATCTTGAACAGGAGCGCACCGTTACTTTGTTCGGCATCGCTGCGATGCATTTTCCAGCGGATTTGAAGCAGGTGATGGAGACTTGCCCCAAGTCCGCGCCTGATGCGGCAAAGCGGGAGCAATGCCGACATCTGTTCAATGTAATGGCCAACAGCAGCTCGCTTCTGCTCGCCGGCTATGGGGTTTCGCGCATGGCAGAGCTGGAGCAAGGGCCGGCGCAGGCACCATGGTTGGCGCGCAAGCGCGAGCTGCAATGGGTCACCACCGAAGCGACGGACATCCTGGGTGACGAAACCAGCAAGGTCACCAAGGTAAGCCCTGCCGAATACACGCGCTGGCTAGCAGAACTGGGCGAGCTGCCAGCCATGCGCCGTTTGCTTGCAGCCTATGGTGTGCAGGTGACGCCGCCCGTTGATTGGCAGCCAAAGTTGGCTGCGCCCTGACCAGCAGCCTCAGGTTCCGCTTACCTGGGATACGGAATCTGAGGCTTCGCTTGGCGAATGGATCCTGTTGCCGTTGCGACTGAAGCCGGGGATCTGATTGGCACGACGCCGTAGCAGGAAAGCGTGGGTGAAAGCTGCAAAAAATCTTCCAGTGTTGAGCTGGAATTTCTATTTATCTGGAAGTGCTCTCATCAAAAAGGCACCATCGGCGTAGATGACGTCACATCCAGCCGCGGCGCATTCTTCCGACATCTCATCCTTGGATGTAATCCTTCGAACAGATTCAATCGAAGGAAATCTTCCACCTATCACTTCCGGGACAGTCACGCCTTCGCCGAATGTGACAGGAGCGGAAGCCTCGAAAAAGCCTTCCACCCGATAATAGCCCGGCATGGAAAATCTACCTGCAATGTCAGGAGAATTTCCGACCATGATTGCTGAGACCAGGTCCGCTACGTCAGCAGCTTCTTTGCTGGCATATAGAAACGTCGAACCCTTTGCCGGGTAATACAGAACAACATCAATGTTTTTGCCTAGGAAAAGGTCCGACTGCGCAAAAAGTTGCAAAGGGGAAATCCGGCAGGCCCCATTGATGGCAGTGATCTTGTTCTGGCAAGCATCGTGCGGCGGTATGGAAGAAGGGGCCGCGCAACCCAGTAGTGAAAATATCGGAATGATCAGTGTGACAAGCCTAAGGGAGGACTTTGGCATTTCGAATGACTCCAATTCGTTCGATATCCAGAGGGTCCGTCTTTCCCCTGTTTAAATGGAATTTACCTTCGGGCTGATTTCAATCCGCCGGCACGGTGCGCTCGCGCGCCCAGTCGCGCAGTGATTGCACCTGCTCGGCCATCAGCACCGACAGCGGTCTTGTATTGCGGATCTCGGCCATCAGCAGCTCGGTATCCAGTGGCTTTTGCTCGGCATGGGCGGCGTACAGGCCGGCGACCACCGCCTGCTCGATCTCGGCACCGGAGAAGCCATCGCTGGCTGCTGCCAAGGCGGGCAGGGCGAACAGGTCCGGCTGCAGCTGGCGGCGCAGCAGATGCAGCTGCAGCAGCTCGACGCGGGCGTCGGGCGAGGGCAGGTCAACAAAGAAGATTTCGTCGAAGCGGCCCTTGCGCAGCAGTTCGGCCGGCAGCTCCTGCACCTGGTTGGCGGTGGCGACGATGAAGACCGGTGCCTTGCGCTCGGCCATCCAGGTCAGCAGGTAGCCGAGCACGCGACGCGACACGCCACCGTCCTCACCACCGCTGGCCAGCCCCTTCTCGACCTCGTCTATCCACAGCACGCAGGGCGCCAGCTGCTCGGCCGAGGCCAGCGCGTCGCGCAGGTTCTTCTCGGTCTCGCCGTGGTACTTGTTGTACAGCGTGCCGAAATCCAGCCGCAAGAGCGGTACGCCGAAGCCGGCGGCGGTGGCCTTGGCCAGCATCGACTTGCCGCAGCCCTGCACGCCGAGCAGCAGCATGCCCTTGGGCGGATCCAGTCCGGGCGGGGCATTGCCGGAGACAAACACCGCGCGGCGCTGCTCGATCCAGCGCTTGAGCCGGCGCGCGCCAGCCACGTCGCTGAAACGGGCCGAGTCGTATTCGTAGTGCAGGTGGCCGCTGCGGTTGAGCAGCTCGAACTTGAGCTTGGCCAGCTGCGGCAGGTCGTCGGCCTGCAGGGCGCCATCGGCGAAGATCAGCTGGCGGGCGATGCGGCGGGCGTCGGTCATGCTCAGCCCGCGCAGGTTGCGCAGGATCTGCTGCACCGCCTCCTGGTCCACCTCGACCCGGCGCCCGCCGTTCTCCTGGGCATAGCTGGCCGCTTCTTCGCGCAGCATCTTCAGCAGCGCGTTGGCATCGGGCAGGCGTGGGTTGAAGCGGGTCGCCAGCGCTTCCAGTTCAGCCGGCAGCTCGACCTTGGCGCCGACCAGCACCACCACGTGTGGCTGGCTGTGGCGGCGCTGGATGATGTCGCGCAGCAGCCGCTGGTGGCTGGCGTAGCCCAGGTAGGGGTGGAAATCGAGCAGCAGGTAGATGCCGCGCTGGTCGGCCTCCTGGATCATGCGCAGGGCGGCGCTGGCGTCGGGCGGGCCGACCGCCTCGTCCTCGCGGTCCATGTCGATGCGGCGCAGGCCCTCGGTGATCGACCAGCGGTACAGCGAGCGCCACACATGCATCAAGGCCTCGCGGAACAGGCCCACGATACGGGTCTCATCCTGCGTTTCGATGACGATCAGCGGCGTGTTGGCGCGGATCAGTGCGGTCAGGTCCTGCAGCTCGCTCATGGTGGTTCCAATGCCGGGGGCGACACGATAGCAAAGCCGCAGGCCTTACCGGGGTGGCGTCCTCACCGGATGACTACCTTTGCTAACGCGGGCCGGTGTACGCTGCAGGCAAGTCCCGCGAAAACGAGGCGTGCATGAAGACGATTCTGGTAGCCGGCTCCAAAGGCGGTGTCGGCAAGACCACCATCGCTACCCATCTGGCCGCACACTCGGCCTTGTCCGGCCAGGCAACGGTGATCGCCGATGCCGACCCGCAGGGCTCCAGCACCCGCTGGGCGCAACGCCGTTCCATTCTGGACAGCGCCGTGCTGCCGGTGGATGTGCACCGCAAGAAGAACTGGGAAAAGCTGATCCCCGACGGGGCCGAGCAGGTCATCATCGATGCTCCGGCCGGTGCCTATGGCGAGGACTTGGAGCGCTTCATCGACATCGCCGATGCGGTGGTGGTGCCGGTGCTGCCCTCGGCGCTGGATATCGAGGCCATCGTCGGCTTCCTCAACAGCCTGTCCAAGATCAAGCGCATCCATTCGCGGGCGGTGCCGGTGGGGCTGGTGCTCAACCGCACCAAGCCGTGGACGCAGACCTCGCAACAGGCCAGGCAGATGCTGGCCGATTGGCCGTATGAGGTTGTCACGCAGCTGCGTGACAGCCAGAGTTATGTGGTGATGGTCGGGCTTGGGCGCAGCCTGTTCGACTATCACTCTGCACAGGTACGCGAGCACCAGCAAGACTGGGAGCCGCTGCTCAAGTGGTTGAACAAGGTCTGATCAGGAGTACTAACCGACCATGCGTGAATTGATCCTGCTGCGACATGCCCATGCCGAACCGGCGGCCAATGGCCAAGCCGATCTCGACCGGCCCCTCTCACCGCATGGCTTGGCCGAGGCCGAGGCGGCCGGCCGTTGGTTACAGGAAAACAAGTTGGTGCCGGACCGGGTGCTGTGCTCGCCGGCGCGGCGCTCCCGCGAAACCCTGGAGGCAGTGCTGGAGCGTACCGGTTACGTCGAGCAGCGTCTGGAAGAACGCATCTATGACGCCGCACCGGGCACCCTGGCGGCACTGCTGGACGAGCACAACGAGGTGGAGCGCGTGCTGGTGGTGGGCCACAACCCCGGGCTGGAGCAGCTGGTGGCGCTGTTGAACAGCGGCCAGACCGGTGATTACCGCGGCATGCCGCCGGCATCGGTCGCGGTATTGTCCTTGCCGAAGGAGTCACCGATCGAACCGGGCATCGCCAATTTGACCGCATTCTGGTGGCCCTGATTCCATGGCGGTGGCGCGGTATGGGCTGCTGCTGATTCTGTTGATGCTGGCTGGCTCGGCCCTTGCGGCCGAGCCATTGCATTTCGACACGGCACATTCCCGGTTCGGTTTTGAAATACGTACCCGCTTCGGGCAGAAGGTAGAGGGGGTTTTTCCACGCTTTGAGGGCTGGATCACGGTGCTGCCCGATGGCCGCCACCAGGTGCGGCTGCGCATGTTCACCGAGTATGTGGAGATCCCGGAGCGGCCGCGTTACACCGGCTGGATCCGCGGCGAGGACTTCTTTGATGCGGCGCGTTACCCGGTGGTGGAGTTCGACTCCGACCCCTATGACCCGCGCTTGACCGAAACCGGCGGCGATGTACTGGGGCGCTTGTCGATCCGTGGCATCAGCCGGCCCGAAGTGATGCGCCTGGCAAAGCCTGAATGCGCGCGGCCCGGCTATGATTGCGACCTCATCAGCCGCGGTACCATCCTGCGCGGCCGATATGGCATGGATAGCTGGCAGATGGCCCTGAGTGATCGAGTGATATTCGTACTGCGTACACGCCTGGTGGGCGCCCCCAAAACGTGAGAGCCGTGATCCGTCTTTTGCCGGTGCTGGCGCTATTGCTGGCCAGCGGTTGTGCCTCGCTGTCCAATCAGCAGCGCGAGCGTGCCGTTGGCATTGCCGTGGCTGCGCGTTCCACCGTGGTGGACTGCGACCAGCCCGATCGCTGTGCGCTGGATTCGCCGCTGCGCGCGCTCGGTGGCAAGGCCATCGCCGAATCCACCGCGCAGGCACCGCGGCACTACGCCACCATCGTCGACGAGGGCGAACTGTCGCTGATAGCGCGGTTGAACCTGATCCGCAGCGCCACCCGCAGCGTGGACCTGCAGACCTATATCTTCGACACCGACGACAGTGCGCGGATGGTGATCGACGAGCTGCTGGCCGCGGCCCGGCGCGGGGTCAAGGTACGGGTGCTGATCGATCAGCTCTCGGCGATCTCCGACCTGCAGATGCTGGGTGCCTTGTCCGGCGCGCATGCCAACTTCGAGCTGCGTGTCTACAACCCGGCGTTCGGCAAGGCCAAGCTCAACTACTTCGACTATGCCGGCAGCGTGCTGTGCTGCTTCCGTCGCTTCAATCAGCGCATGCACAACAAGCTGCTGGTGATCGACGATGTGATCGGCGTGGTGGGTGGCCGCAACTACCAGGATGACTATTACGACTGGGACAAGGAATACAACTTCCGTGACCGTGACGTGGTGGTGGCCGGGCCGGAGGCACGCGAGATGGCCGCGAACTTCCAGGCCTTCTGGGAAGCACGCCGCAGTGTGCCGGCCGAGCGGTTGAACGACGTCGGCAAAACCTTGTTGAACGAAGGCGTGCCGGCATTGCCGCAGGCGGCGTTCCGGCGTCCGGACCGCATCGCGCGGGTGGATGCGGAAGCCTCCGACCCGGACTTCATCGAGCAGGCATTTGTCGCCACCGCTTTGCCGGTAAGTGCGGTCAGCTACGTCGCCGATCTGCCACGCAAACATCGCCGTGAACGCGAGGCGCAGCCGCTCAACGGCCAGCATGTGACCGAGCCGAAGTTGGATGCGTTGATTGCACAGGCGCAGACCGAGGTGTTGTTGCAGACGCCGTATCTGGTGCTGTCCAAGCCCGCGCAGGCGTTGTTCGAGGGCCTGCGCGAGCGCGAGAATCCACCGCGGGTAGTGGTGTCGACCAACAGCCTGGCGGCCACCGACAACCCCATCGTCTATGCGCTGTCCTACAAGTACAAACGCCGCAATCTGCGCGTGCTGGGCTTCAACATCTACGAGTACAAGCCGTTTCCGCTGGACGCGCCGATCGACTACGCGCAGCTGTTGCCGGCGCCACTGGACGGCGAGCCAGCCGTGGCCCCCACCCGCAATCGGGTGATTGGTGGCAGCGCGGCCGGTAGCAATGTGCGCGGCAGCGGTTCCGGGCGCCGTCTCAGTGCCGACGGCAGCGAGGTCGAGCGCGAGGTGCTGCGTACTGAAACCCGGCCCTCGTTCCTGGGCACGCGTGCGGTCAACCGGCCGCTGCCGGTTACCCGCCGCGGCGCGCGTATGGGCCTGCATGCCAAATCGCTGGTGGTGGACCGTCGCATTGGTGTGATCGGCACCCATAACTTCGATCCGCGCAGCGAGAACTACAACACCGAAGGCGCGGTGATCATCGACGACCCGGCGTTTGCCGAGCAGTTGGCGCAGAGCATCCTGCGCGACGTGCACCCGGACAACTCCTGGGTGGTGGCACCGCGCGAAAAACCGCCGGTGCTGTCCGGCCTGAACTACAGTCTTGGCAAGGCTTCCGAGGCGCTGCCGATCCTGGATTTCTGGCCTTGGCGCTACGCCACCGACTATGCCTTCAAACCGGGCCCGGACTGCCCGCAGCCGTTGCGTCGTCAGGACCCGGACTTCCACAACTGCTACACCGCGGTTGGTGACTTCCCGGAGGTCGACGTCGGCCCCAAGTGGGTGCTGGTGCGCATGCTGACGGCCTTCGGTGCGGGACTGGTCCCCATCCTCTGATCGTTCCATTCCCCCGAGAGGTAGCTGCAATGAGCCAAGTATTCCGTGCGCCGGTTGACCTGCAGTTGGTCAACGAATTGAGCCGCAACACGCTGATCGACCACCTGGGCATCGTCTTCACCGCGGCCGGCGATGATTGGTTGCAGGCAACGATGCCGGTGGATGCGCGCACCAAGCAGCCTTACGGTCTGCTGCACGGCGGTGCGTCGGTAGTGCTGGCCGAGACGCTGGGCAGCAGCGCCGGCAACCTCTGCGTGGACCCGGGCCAGCAGGTGTGTGTCGGCCTGGAGATCAATGCCAACCATCTGCGTGCAGCGCGTAGTGGGGTGGTTACCGGGACTGCGCGCGCGCTGCATGTGGGCCGCACCACCCAGGTGTGGGAGATCCGCATCGAGGATGAGGCTGGCAAGCCGGTGTGTATTTCGCGGCTGACCTTGGCGGTTGTGGCTGTTGGGTGAGTGAATGGCGCTTAGGGCTAAGCGCTAGGAGCTAAAGGGCACCCCTCCCCAGCCCTCCCCTTGCCTGCGGCAAAGGGAGGGGGCGCAGCTTTACCCCCTCCCTTTCGCGTAGCGAAGGAGAGGGTTGGGGAGGGGTAGCTTTTGCTCCTGCCTCTGCTCCCCGCCCGTACCCGCAGCAACCTCCAACTAAACCAACACCGCCACCGGCAGATGCTCGCGCACCCAATCGGCCAAGGCTGGTGCCGGCAGTGCCGGGGTGAAGTGAAATCCCTGCGCGATCTGGTAGCCCTGCGCACCGAGCAGGCGTAATTGCTCCAGGCTTTCCACGCCTTCGGCAACAACTTTCAGCTGCAGGCTCTGGCCAATGTGGGCGATGGCCTGGGTCAGTGCGCTGGCGACCTTGTCGCCTTCTATGCCGCGCACGAAACTGCGGTCCAGCTTGAGTTCGCTGATCGGCAGCTGGCGCAGGTAGCTGAGGCTGGAATAGCCAGTGCCGAAGTCGTCCATCGACAGCCGCACACCCAGTGCATGCACCTGCCGCAGCGTCTGCAGGGTGATCGGGTCGCCATCCAGCAAGACGTCTTCGGTGATCTCCAGGGTCAAGTCGCTGGCGCTAAGTGATTCGTGTTGCAGGATCTGGCTGATGGTGTCCGGTAGCGCGGCGCTGTGGAAGTTGGTTGGTGACAGGTTCACCGATACCGACGGCACCTCCAGGCCTTCCTGACGCCAGCGGGCCAGCTGCCGGCAGGCCTCGCGCAATGCCCATTGGCCGAGATCACCGATCAGCCCGGCCTCTTCGGCCAAGGGGATGAAGCGGATCGGTGGCACGCTGCCCAGGCGCGGATGCTGCCAGCGCGCCAGCGCCTCTACGCTGTGCAGGTGTCCGCTGCGAATATCGATCTGCGGTTGGTAGTGCAGCTGCAGTTGGCCTTGTTCAAGCGCTTCACGCAGGGCCGTTTCCAGCGCCAGGCGTTCCTGTGCGCATTCGTCCATCTCGCTGCTGTAGAAACGCACCCGGTTGCGGCCGTTGTGCTTGGCCTGGTACATGGCGACGTCGGCATGGTGCAGCAGTGAGTCCATGTCGTTGCCGTCATGCGGAAAGATGCTGATGCCGATGCTGGCCGAGGGCCGGATCTCCAAGTCGCCCAGCGCCAGCGGCAAGCCCAGCGTGCGCAGGATGCGCTCACTGCGCTCACTGGCGGCAGGCACATCGCAGCGGTTGAGGATGACCACGAATTCATCGCCGGAGAGCCGGCCGACGATGTCCATCGGTCCGGTTTCTTCCTGCAGGCGTCGCGCCACCGTGCGCAGCAGTTCGTCACCGCCGGGGTGGCCGAAGGAGTCGTTGATCTGCTTGAAGCGATCCAGATCGATGAACATCACCGCCATTGTCTGCCCGTGATGGTTGGCGGCGGTGATGGCCTGGTCGGCCTGCGCATGCAGCAGGCTGCGGTTGGGCAGGCCGGTGAGGTCGTCGTAGAACGCCAGCCGGCGGATCCGGTTGCGCGCTTCCTCGCGCTCCAGTGCCAGCGCGCAGAGATGCACGATCACTTCGACCAGCCGGTGATGGAAGCTGTCCGGGTCGTAGGGCTGCCGATAGTAGAAGGCGAAGGTGCCAAGCACGCGGCCATCGTTGGCCTTGATCGGGGTGGACCAGCAGGCGGCCAGGCCGTGTTGCAGGGCCAGATGGCTGATGCCTTCCCAGTTGGGGTCGCTGGCGATGTCGCGGCTGAGCACGGTCTGGCCGCAGTACGCGGCGGTGCCGCAGGCGCCGGTTTTCGGCCCTACCGGCACGCCGTCCACCAGCCGGGTGTAGGCTTCGGGCAGGCTGGGCGCAGCCAGGTGGCGCAGCCGCCCGTCTTCCACCCGCAGCACCGAGCACAGCACCTGCGGGGCGATCTTCTCCACCTCCAGGCACATCATCTGCATGACCTCGGCGGTGGGTACTTCGCGCACCATCGCGTCGAGCATCTTGTGCTGCAGGACTTCGTGCACCTTGGTGCGGGTGATGTCCATCAGCACGATGACCAGGTTCACCAGCGTGCCGTAGTCATCGAAGATGGGGTTGGTGCTGACCGAGCACCATAGCGGCTGCCCGTTCTTGCGGTAGAGCCGCTCGTCGGCGCGGATCGGCTGCCCGGCCAGCAGGCGCGCGGTATAGGCGCTCAACTGCTCGGGCGAAAAATTCTCCGGCGCCAACAGCGCCGGCACGTACTGGCCCATCGCCTCGGCGTCGAGGAAGCCGAACAGGCGCCGGAAGCCCTTGTTCAGATGCACGATGCGGCCTTCGGCATCGGTGATCAGCACCGCGCTCTGGGTTTCATCGAAGCCCAATGACAGCAAGCGCTCACGGGCCTGTGCCAGGCGACGTGCAGTGACGTCGCTGACCAGTACCATGCGGATGTTGCGCTCACCGTCGGCAATCTGTGACAGGGTCACGCTGATCCAGCAGGTGCTCTGGTCCTTGCGGATCATCTGGATGTCGTGCGGATCGGCGACCAGCTCCTGCACGCGGTTGCTGTCGCCTGGGTACAGGCGGGTGTTGTAGCGCTCGCGCATGCTGGCTGGTGCCAGCGTGCCCAGGTTCTTGCCCTGCAGTTCGGTGCGGGACCAGCCGGAGATGTTTTCCATGGCATGGTTGACGTACAGGATGGTATTGGCGTCATCGAACAGGATCACGCCATTGCCGATTTGTTCCAACGCCGCCGAGAACAAATGCAGCATGTCTTCTGTCGATGACAGCAGCTGCCGGTCCATCATGCCGTCCCCCTGAACGATAGTGTTGTTGTACACATTTCATGCCGGGAAAGCTGCCGGCGTACCCTTAAAACCCGAGCCGACCGGTACTTCGTGCCGATAGTGTGGCACGGCGCACTCTTTGGCAGCGTCTTCGGGAGTGCCTATCAGCATGGTCCTCATGCTGGCGGAAGCCGGACCGCATCCGGTATCGTGCGGGGATGACTTCCCCCCGTCCCGCCCGCCAGGGCGGTGTGGCCCGCGTGTTCCGTTACTTGTACCGCGCCCCGCTGCTACTGGTTCACATTGTCCTGTTCCTGCCGCTGATCCTGCTGCTGATGACGCAGCCGTTGGGGCGTATCGGCCCCGCCAGCAACCCGCTGGAAGAGCGGGTGGTGCGCTGGTGGTCGGGCGGTTTGATGTGGATCTTCGGCTTCCGCCTGCAGCGCTATGGCCAGCCCTTGCCGGGTGCGGTGCTGTTTGTCGCCAACCACGTGGGTTGGGTCGATATCTGCGTGATCCACAGCCAGAAGATGGTTGGCTTTGTCGCCAAGCGCGAAATCGCCGGCTGGCCGGTGGTCGGCTGGGTCGCCAGCCGTGGCCACACCATCTTCCACCAGCGCGGCAACACCGAGTCGCTGGGCGGGGTGATGGAAGAGATGGTCAAGCGTCTGCACGAGCAGCGGCCGGTAGCGGTATTCCCGGAGGGCCGTACCCGCGGTGGCACGGACGTGGGGCCGTTCCACGCGCGCATCTTCCAGGCCGCGGTGGAAGCCGGTGTGCCGGTGCAGCCGATCGCGCTGCGTTATGGCGTGTATGGTGATGCGCAGACCACGGTGGCATTTGGCCCGGGTGAAAGTTTCTTCGGTAATTTCCTGCGTCTGCTCGGTGAGCCTGCACGGCGTGGCGAGGTGCATTTCCTCGAACCCATCGCCATCCAGGATCTGGAAGGCCGCCGGCGCATCGCCGAGACCTCGCGCGCGCGCATCGTGGCGGTGATGGAAGGACCGTAAGGTGCAGATTGCGGCCAACGCTGAGTTGGGCAGTCAACGCCCACCGGGCCGGTCATGCTGAGCGCCTGCAACTACCTGCCGCCGCGCTGGCTGCGTAATCCGCATCTGCAGTCGATGCTGGCATCCAGCCGGCTGCGCTTGCGCCGAGGCCGCCAGCTGCTGGCCGCCAGTGGCGCAATCACCCAGGAGCTGCTGCTCGACGGCGGCGATGGCGTGCGTCTGCAGGCTTGGCACAGCCGCCCGCAGGGCGCGCCGCCAAAGGCGCTGGCGCTGCTGTTGCACGGCTGGGAAGGCAGTGCCGAATCCAGTTATATGCGCATGACCGCTGCGCGCCTGTTGGAGCAGGGCTTTGACGTGGTGCGGTTGAACTTCCGTGACCATGGCAATACCCATCACCTCAATCCGGGCATCTTTCATTCCTGCCGTATCGATGAAGTGGTGCATGCCGCTGCCGATGTGGCGCAGCGCTTTGCCGGTTTGCCGATGGTGGCCGCCGGTTACTCGCTGGGCGGCAATTTCGTGCTGCGGCTGGCACTGCGTGCGCCTGCCGCCGGGGTGCCGCTGCGGCATGTTGCCTCGGTATGCCCGGTCCTGGATCCGGCCGTCACCATGGACAGCATCGAGCGTGGCCCGGCGATGTACGACTGGTACTTCCGCCGCAAATGGACCGGCTCGCTGCGCCGCAAGCGCGCCTTGTTCCCGGAGCTGGCCGACTGCGATGACAGCGTACTGAAGCTGGACATCCGCGCACTGACCGGCTGGCTGGTGGACCGGCATACCGATTTCGGCTCGCTGCAGGAGTACTTCGATGGTTACTCCATTGCCGGTGACAAGCTGGCTGGGCTGCAGGTGCCGGCCGACATCCTGATGGCCGCCGATGACCCGGTGATTCCCTTCACCACCTTCGATCACTGGCGGCTGCCGACCGATGCCCACCTGGAGATCGCGCGCTGGGGCGGTCACTGCGGTTTCATTGAAAACCTGCGCGGCGATGGTTTCTCCGAGCGCTGGGTGGCGCAGCGCCTGCTCGCTGCCGTCAGCTGAACCCAGCAGCAGCGGTCGAGGCCGCTACAATGCGGGTTTGCGCTAACGCTGGACCGCCATGCAAGACAAAATCATTGATGCCCTGCGCCGTAATGCCACCGACGA
This sequence comes from Stenotrophomonas sp. STEN018, assembly GCF_056760235.1. Taxonomy (NCBI): domain Bacteria; kingdom Pseudomonadati; phylum Pseudomonadota; class Gammaproteobacteria; order Lysobacterales; family Lysobacteraceae; genus Stenotrophomonas; species Stenotrophomonas sp. STEN018. Next base: position 2,758 of record NZ_JBRREK010000021.1, on the reverse strand, counting down.
GGGCGTGACCCTGGCCCAGGCATGGGTTGGCGCAGAACCGCAGCAGGCCCAGGCCCACCGCTGGCTGGCGCTGGCGCTGCAGCAGCAAGGCCAGCTGGAGCCGGCCCAGGCCAGCCTGGATCAAGCGCTTGCGCTGGCCCCGGATGACGCCGCCCTGCATCTGCAGCACGCCGGTCTGTTGTTGGCGCAGCGTCAGATCGACGCCGCCGGTCAGGCGCTGGACCGCAGCACCACGCTGAATCCCAACGAATTCTCCGCCTACCTGATGCAGGCGCATCTGGCGTTGGGCCGTGACGATATCGACGAGGCCGACCGCCTGGGCCGCATGGCCGCACGTGTCGATCCGGACAGCCCCGAGCTGGGCGCAATTGAAGGCATGGTCGCACTGCGCCGTGGCGACGCCGACCGCGCGCTGGCGATTCTGTCGGCCGCCAGCGCCAAGCTGCCGGGCGATGTCCGCGTGCTGTATGCACTGGGCTTCGCCTACCTGGGCAAGGACATGGTCGCTTTCGCCGAGCAGGCATTCCGCCGCGTGATCGAATTGAACCCCAGCAACCATGCATTGCGCGGTTTGGTGGTGCAGCTGGCGCTGCGTCAGGGACATCTGGACCGCGCGGCGGAAATGATGCGCGAAGTATTGGCCACACCGGAGGGTGACAACCCGGGCATGCGTCGTCTGGCCGGTGAACTGGAACTGGCCTCGGACCAGCCGCTGCAGGCGCTGGAACACCTGCGCCCCTTGCTGCAGCAGGTGCCGGGCGACCGGCCGACGCTGCAGATGCTGTTGATGGCGTGGCAGCGCCTGGGCCGCGAGGAAGAAGCGCGCAGCGAGCTGGAAGCTGCCGTGCAGGCGCATACGCAACATCACGATCTGTGGATGGCGCGCTTGGCCGTGGCTCAGGTGGGCAGCGAAGAAGCCGTCGATGTCGTCGAGCGCTGGCTGAGCGCGATGCCCGAGCACCTGCCGGCGTTGGAAGCGCGGATGAGCCTGCATGACATGAACGAGCAGGCCGAAGAGGCCGAAGCCGTGGCGCATCACATCATCGCGCTGGAGCCGGGCCGGGTCAGTGGCGAACAGCGTATTGTCGAAGCGCTGTTGCAGCGTGAGCCGAGCGCGGCGATCGCGCATGTGCAAGCGCTGATGGACAACGCGCCGGAGCAGGCGCGCATCGGTGTACGCAGCTGGCTGGGTGCAACCCAGGACCGTGCTGGCGACCGCGCTGGCGCCTTGGCGACGTGGCTGCGTGTGCACGAAGAAATGGTACCTAACCGTCTACCGCTGCCGCAGCAGGCACGTGCACCGGCCGAGTGGCCGGCGATGGGCGAGGTGGCTGGCGACAATCCGGTGCGGCCGATGTTCCTGTGGGGCGCGCCGGGTTCGGGCGTGGAACGTGTAGCAATGGTGATGGCCGCCGGTAGCCGCGTGCTGCGTGACGACCGTTTCGGACCGACTCCGCCCGATGACGCGTTCCAGAATTTCTTGACCCTGCAGCGTCTGGCCACCGACGTGCTGACGCCGGAACAGCTGGTGCAGCAATGGCGCGAAGCGCTGCCGGCGCGCGGCATCGAAGACGGCAACGTGATCGACTGGCTGCTGTGGTGGGACAACGCCCTGCTATGGGCGTTGCGCCCGCAGCTGCCGGAAGGCCGCTTGGTCATCGCCCTGCGTGACCCGCGCGACATGCTGGTGGAATGGTTGGCGCTGGGTGCGCCGGCACCGTTGGCGGTGACCTCGTCCAGCGAGGCTGCGCAGTGGCTGGCACGCGCGCTGGCGCAGGTTGCGCTGCTGCATGAGCAGGATCTGTATACCCACATGATCATTCGTACCGACGATGCGGTGAATGATCCGGCGGCGATGGGAGCATTGTTGGAGCAGGCCTTTGGTCTGCGTTTCCCGCCGGTGCGCAGTCTTGGCCCGGGCACCATCCCGGCTGGCCACTGGCGTAACTACGCGCAGGTGTTGGCATCGGAGTTTGCAGTGCTGACCCCGGTCGCAGTGCGTCTGGGTTACCCCGAAGCCTGATCAAGGAGCAATGATGAAACTGGACAGTCAGAGTTTTCAGAACGGGCAGCCGATTGCGGCCGAGTTTGCTGCCGGCGATGCCAATGGCTTCGCCGGCAACCGCAACCCGCAGCTGGGCTGGAGCGATGTACCGGCCGGCACGCGCTCGTTCGCGTTGATCTGCGTGGACCCGGACGTGCCGACCGTGGCTGAGCTGGTCGGTCGTGATGACGTCAGCATTCCGCTGGACCAGCCGCGTGCCGACTTCGTGCATTGGGTGATGGTGGATGTACCCGCCGAGCTGCGCGAAATCGCTGCTGGCAGCTGCAGCGATGGCTTCACCGCGCATGGCAAGACGCAGCCCGCCGGTCCGCTGGGTGCACGTCAGGGCATCAACGATTACACCGGCTGGTTTGCCGGCAACGCACAGATGAGCGGCACCTACTACGGCTACGACGGCCCGTACCCGCCGTTCAACGACGAACGCCTGCACCGCTATTTCTTCCGGCTGTTCGCGCTGGATGTGGAGCATCTGCCGGTCGATGGTGCGTTCACCGCCGCCGATGTGCATCGTGCCATGCAGGGCCACGTGCTGGCCGAAGCATTGGTGCATGGCACGTATACGTTGAACCCGAAGCTGGGTTGAACGCGATGCATGTTTTGTAGGAGCGGCGTAAGCCCCGAACCAGGAGATATGAAAAGTTTTAGGGATGGGGGGGGGGGGGCCCGCCAAAAAACAAAAAAAAAAAAAAAACG